>JAYVXQ010000471.1:0-10957 GCA_043785025.1 Acetobacteraceae bacterium | reverse complement strand
GCAAAGAGGCATGGGAATTCCTCATCAACGACCCTGACAGGATCAGATCAATCGGCCACCGGGTATGGGCATGTGTCAAGGTCTAGGTGGGTTGGTATCAGTCCGACAGGCTGCTAGAGCATCATCCGATCAGATGGCCACACCTGAGCGGGTAAAGACGCTCGCCCAAACAAAGCGTTAGAGCATCATCCGATCACGTAGCCACACCTGATCGGATAAAGGTGCTCGCCCAAACAAACCATTTACACGCGCCCCGACAGCCGTTTCAAATACGGAATATTCACCAGCATGATGCGGCCGGTGTCGCGCCCCACGATCGTCTCGTCCTCCCACGCCCGCAACTGCTTGTTCACCGTCTCGCGGGAACAGCCGACGAAACGGGCGAGATCCGTGTGCGACAGCCGGATATCCAGCCGCACGGCGTCGCGCATCGGCTTGCCGTATTCATCGGCGAGGGTAAGTAATTTATGCGCGAGCCGCTCAGGCAGGCCCAACATCGCGAAATTGCCAAGCGTTTCCGTGGTTTCGCGCAACCGCTCGCACAGGATCTCGATCAGGCGCAGCGCCAACGCGTTATTCGCCGTCAACCATGGCAGGAAATGTCGCCGCTCGACCAGCAGCAGGCGCGTTTCTTCAAGCGCGGTCGCGTCCGCGCTGCGCGGTTTGCCATCCAGCAGCGCGATCTCGCCGAACACCTCATGCGCGTCGATCAGGTTCAACGTGATCTCGCGCCCGTCGGGGGAGGTATCGCTGATGCGCACCCGGCCGGACAGTACGGCGGCCATGTACGCGCCCTCATCGCCTTTCTGAAACACGACCTGGCCGCGGCGGTAGGTCCGCTCGGCCGCCTGATGCATGACAGCGTCCTGCGCCTCATCGGGAAGGGCCGCGAACAGCCAGCTGGACAGCAAAGGTTTGCGTTTTTCGTCGCGGTCCATTGAGGCCCCCTTGGTCCGCGTCGCCGGAGCCGCGAGGCCGGCATGGCGCGGTCGGTTTGACAGCCCGGAACGGGTTCGTGTTTTGGAGACGATCTCCCCTGGTCCAACCAAATGATACTATGCGCTCAACCATGCCTCGGTCATAGTCCCCCGGCAATCGCCGGGAGAGATCGATGACGACGCCTGTATTTCCGCGGCCGCACCCGGCGGACTGGCCCGAGGCCATGGCGGATGAGGCCGAAATGAACTGGATGTGGCTGGAAGAGGCGGCGCGCTTCGCGACCGAACACGAGACGCCCTGGCCGCGCGATCTGCGGCTGCATCTGGAAGGCGGGTATTTCGAACCTCCACCGGATAACGCGTTGATGGGCGCCATCCGTCCACGGGGCGGGCCGAACGGGATCGTGCTGCGCGGCGGGCGTAAAATCATCACTTGGGGCGATACCGATCAGATCGATTTCACGTTCTCGGCGGCGAAAAGCTATCTCAGTATTCTCGCGGGTGTCGCGGTCATGGAAGGGTTGATCCCGAGCCTGGATGATCGCGTCGCGCTGACGGTCGATGACGGCGGGTTCACCGGCCCGCATAACGGCGCGATCACCTGGCGGCATTTGTTGCAGAACACGTCGGAATGGGAAGGGACGCTGTTCGACAAAGCGGATCGGATCGATCGCAATCGCAATCTGGCGGTCGAGGGCCGTGGCCGTAAAGGCGACGCGCGGCCTTTGCACGCGCCGGGAACCTATTGGGAATATAACGATGTCCGCGTGAACCGCCTGAGCCTCGCGCTGCTGCGTCGGTTCCGTGAGCCGTTACGTAACGTGTTTACGCGGCGGATCATGCGGCCGATCGGCGCCTCCGATGACTGGTCGTGGCATGGGTATCGCACCTCGATCGTTCCGGTTGAGGGCACCATGATGGAATCGGTCGCGGGCGGCACGCACTGGGGCGGTGGGATGCTGATCCATGCCGAGGATCAGGCGCGTATCGGGCTGTTGATGTTGAACCGCGGGATGTGGAACGGTCAGCGCATCCTCGACGAATCCTGGATCGAGGAGTCGTTACGACCATGCGCGCTCAATCCGAATTATGGCCTGTTCTGGTGGCTGAACACGGGACATAAACGGTACCCGAGCGCACCGGAACGGAGTTTCTTCGCCTCGGGCGCCGGAGGCAACCTGACGTGGATTTCGCCCGAACACGATCTGGTGGCGGTGACGCGCTGGCTGGATCCCTCGGCGGTGGATACATTCATCCGATTGATCATGCAGGCGATGGAATGATGGAAACTCTCACGGTCGAAACGATTCAGGACCATACGGTGCTGGTAACGCTGAACCGGCCCAAGGTCGCGAACGCGATGAACACGCAAATGGGGCTGGATTTGCTGGAAGTGTTCGACGGATTTTGCGCCGCGCCCAATAAGCAGCGCTGCATCGTCGTGACCGGTGCGGGTCCCAAGGCGTTTTGCGCGGGCGGCGATCTGAAACAGCGCAACGGCATGACCGACGAACAGTGGATGGATCAGCATCTGATCTTCGAACGTTTCATTCGCGCGATGATCGATTGTCCGGTGCCGATGATCGCCGCGGTGAACGGCGCGGCTTACGCGGGGGGTCTGGAGATTTCGTTGTGCTGCGATTTCATTTACGCGGCGGAGCACGCGCGGTTCGCGTTGACCGAGGTTACGTTGGGCATCATGCCAGGCGCCGGCGGGACGCAAAATCTACCGCGCGCGGTGGGCGCGCGGCGGGCCAAGGAAATCATGCTGACAGGGAAACCATTTTCGGTTCAGGAAGCGCTGGACTGGGGAATGGTGAATAAAATATGCCCAGGAGAGACTTTGTTGAAGGAGGCGCTGGCGACGGCGGCGGCGATCGCGGCCAACGCGCCAATTTCGACGCGGCAATTGAAGCAATCGGTGAACATGGGCCTGAACATGGATTTGCGCAGCGGCATGATGTTCGAGATCGAGGCGTATAATCGCATGGTTCCAACCGACGACCGGCGCGAGGGAATTCTGGCCTTCAACGAAAAACGGAAACCGGTCTATAAAGGCCGGTAAGACGTCTGGAGGAGACACAGAATGAACGCGATGTCCGACATCCAGGCCAAGGGCCTGACGCGCGCTTTGGCCGACCAGGCATCGGCACTGGCCTTCACCAACATTCCGCCTGACGTTCGTTCCTGGGCGCGGCAATGCGTGCTGGATTATCTGGGGTGCGGGATCGCCGGCGCCTCGGACGAGCTGACCGGAATTCTGCTGGCGGAAATGGTCGAACAAGGCGGCCACGAACGGGCTTCTGTGCTCGGCCATGCCGCGCGGCTCCCGCCGGCCTCGGCGGCGCTGGTGAATGGCGCGGCGGCGCATGCCCTCGACTACGACGACGTAAATCTGGCGATGCCCGGCCATCCCTCCGTCGCGATTTTGCCTGGGCTTCTGGCGTTGGCGGAAGAACGCGGCGCATCCGGCGCGCAGGTGCTCACGGCGTTTGTCGCGGGGTATGAGTTGCAGTGCCGGATTGGGAAAATCCTCACCCCCGGTCATTACGACGTGCTGGGGTTTCACGCGACGGCGACAATCGGAAGCTTCGGCGCGGCGGCGGCCTGCGCCCATTTATTGGGTATGGACGCGGAACGGTTCGCGATCGCGTTGGGCATCGCGGGCACCCAGGCGGCGGGTCTGAAATCGCAGTTCGGAACGATGTGCAAACCGTTGCACGCGGGCAAGGCGGCCTATAACGGCATCATGGGCGCGAAACTCGCGCTGCGCGGATTCACCGGCCGGGCCGATCTGCTGGAATGTCCGCAGGGATTCGCGCGCACCCACAGTCCGGATTTCCGGCCGGAGCGCGCGTTGGAAACGCCGCCGCACGGGTGGTATATCCGCAACAATTTGTTCAAATATCATGCCGCGTGCTATATGGTTCATGCCTCGATCGAGGCGGCGCGGCTGGCGCGGGAACGGCATCAGATAACCGCCGATCAGGTGACGGGGATCCGGATCATCTTGGACGAATCCTGCGACCGCATCTGCAACATTCAATCACCGCGCACGGGGTTGGAGGCGAAGTTTTCGCTCCGCCTCGCCGCCGCCATGGGCCTGAACGGCGTCGATACCGGACGTTTGTCAACCTATTCGCAGGAGGTCGCGGCCGATCCGGTCCTGGTCGGGTTGCGCGACAAAGTGGAGCTGGATTTCCGTGCCGGCATGTCGAACACATTCGCGGCGATGGTTGTTTCGCTGTCCGATGGATCCCGATTGACGACGGAGTATGACTCTGGGATTCCGGCGGAGGACACGGCCGCGCAGGGACAGCGGTTGAAGCGGAAGTTCACCAGCCTGGTGGAACCGGTGCTTGGCGGGGCGCGTTGCTCGGCTTTGATCGCTTGTGTCAGGGACTTCGATGGTTTGAAGTCCATCTCATCGGTGATGGAGTTGTGCCGGGGCTGAGGTGGGGGAGACGCGACATGAAAATCACAAATATCGACACGATGCAGGCGGATGCCGGTTGGCGGATGTTTTCCTTTCTGAAGATCACCACCGATGACGGGATCATTGGATGGTCGGAATTCAATGAAAGCTTCGGCTCGGTCGGCTTGTCCGATGTGATCCGGGGGTTGGCGCCCGCGTTGATCGGGCGGGATCCGCGCATGTTCGAACAAATCACGCAGCATTTGCATGTGATGACGCGGCAATCGCGCGGGGGATTAAATCAGCAGGCGATCGCGGCGATCGAGAACGCGTTGCTGGATGTGACGGGCAAAGCCTATGGCGTGCCGGTTTACGCGCTGTTCGGCGGCCCGATTCGGGATCGCATTCCGGTGTATTGGTCGCATTTCGGCACGTATCGGGTGCGCTCGGCGGCGATGATGGGCGTGCCGGCTTTGCGGAACTATGACGATCTGGCGCGGCACGCGGCCGATGTCAAAAATCTCGGGTTCCGGGCGTTGAAAACTAATATCCTGCCGTTAGGCGATGGCGCGTTGTCGTCCTATGTGCCGGGATTCGGGCGGACCGAAGGATGGCCGGAATTGAATTGGGACAATAAATTGACGCGCGGGGTCACCCAACAATTGCTGGCGATCCGCGAGGCGGTGGGGCCGGACATGGGCATTCACCTGGACATCACTTCAACTTCAAGACCGAGGGGTTCAAGCGCATCGCCGAGGCGGCGCGGGCGGCTGATCTGACATGGTTGGAGATCGATACGCATGACGCTCCGGCTCTGGCCGAGATCAAGCGGAGCGCGGGTTGTCCGATCGCGTCGTGCGAGACGTTGCATGGACGGCGGGAGTTCAAGCCCTTCTTTGAAAATTACGCGATGGATGTGGCGATCATCGACGTGATCTGGAACGGATTGAACGAGTCGTTGAAAATCGCCTCGATGGCGGATGTCTATGAAGTGAATGTCGCGCCGCATAATTTCTACGGTCATTTATGCAGTGCGATCAGTGCGACGTTCAGTGCGTTGACGCCGAATTTCCGGGTGATGGAGATCGACATCGACAGCGCGCCCTGGCGGGATGAGTTTTATACCGATGTGCCAACGATCGAAAATGGTGAGTTTCTCCTGACCAAAGGCCCAGGATGGGGGATTGATGTGAATGAGGGGGCGGTAAGGGCTCGGCCGCCGAAACATTGAAGGAAACAAACGATGGCTAAGTTTAAAATCGCGACTCCCGCAGGGGCCAGCTTCACGGTCGCGGGTGGTGGATACGATCTGGAAATGGAACCGCTGGAGGGCTTCGACGCGGAGATCGTCGAGGGGCCGGTGGATGAAGACGGGTTTATCAAGTTCGCGCAGGACGCGGACGTGGTGTACGGGAAGGGCATTCGTTTCACCAGGAAGATCGTCGACGGGTTGCCGGCGAAATGCCGCGGAATCGTGTTGGGATCGGTGGGTGTCGACAGTGTCGATGTGGTGGCGGCGACGGCGCGCGGGATGCCCGTCACGAATTGTCCGGACACGTTTATCGAGGAAGTCGCGGATCACGCGATGATGCTGTTACTGGCGAGCCATCGGCGCACGTTGGAGCAGGATCGGATGGTGCGTGAGGGTCGCTGGCGGGAAGGCCGTCCGGCGCTGCTGCAGATACCTCGGTTGATGGGGCAAACTCTGGGATTGATCGCGTTTGGGCATGTGGCGCGCGCGGTGGCGAAGCGGGCGAAGCCGTTCGGTTTGCGGGTGATCGCGTATGATCCGTTCATCGAGGAGTTGGTGATGGTGGAGCACGGCGTATTGCCGGTGACGCTGGAAGAAGTTTTGTCGCAATCGGATTTCGTTTCGATGCACGCGCCCGCGACGCCGGAGGCGGAGGGCATGCTGATGGAGAAGCATTTCCGTCAGATGAAGAAAACCGCCGTGTTCATCAACACCGGCCGCGGCCCGACGGTGCAGGAGGGGGGGTTGATCAAGGCCTTGTCGGAGGGTTGGATCGCGCACGCGGGATTGGATGTTTTGGAGATCGAGCCTCCCGGCAACAATAATCCGATTTTGGGGATGCCGAATGTCACGTTATCGGCACATACGGCGTCGGCCTCGGCGCGGTTCGATCCGGCGCGGAAACGGCATGTGGGTCGCGAGTTAGGCTTGTTGCTGAATAACAAGTGGCCGATGAGCTGCGTAAATCCGTCGGTGTTGATGACGTCTTCGTTGCGGCGCTGGCAGCCGATTTCGATGGAGCGTGGGCCGAATAGTTAGGGGGTATGCCAGTGACAGGAGGCAGAGCCTCCTGTCACCACCGCCGGTAATAACCCCGATGTCCGCCCCAGCCCCAACCGGTTCCGATCACCACGGTGGGCGCGCCATATCCGTAGCCATAACCATACCCGTAACCATATCCGGGATACGCGTAAGGCCCAGGATAGGCGGCGCGATAGCCACCGGGCGGGCTTTGAACGGTATTGCCGCGCGAATACATGCACTGCGTGTACGCCGAATCATAACGCTGCTGCATATCCCCCGACGAGGCTTGCGCGTTGCCCGCCCCGGCGGAGCCTCCGACCAGGGCCCCGGCGACACCGCCGACCGCCGCGCCCGTGCCGACCTGCCCGCTGAGCGAGCCCAACGCCGCGCCCAGACCGGCCCCGATCAGCGTCCCGATGACCGCCGTGCCGGCGGCGTTGTTGGTGGCGGCCTGTGCTCCAGCCGCGCCGCCTCCGGCATTATAGGCGTAGTTGCGGCACATGCCGTCTTCCTGCTGGAACAGTCCGAAATCCTTGCCCGCGCCCGGCAGCGCCATGACGCCCGGCGCCGTGGGTGGGGCGACCACGCAGGCGCTCAACGCCAGCACCGAGGCAAGGCCGGCCGTTAATCCTTTGAACCGCATCTCGATCATCCTCGTTGCCTGTCGTGGCGCAAATAGTGTTCGGTGGCGCGTCTTTCCAGACGTTAATATAGCGCATCGCGCGTCTCAATGCAGGTAACGAATCGCAAATCCGCGATTAATTTGATTTCATTGACAGACGGCCGTCGATGGCCGCTAAATCCGAAGGCTCGCGCAGAGACAAAGTCCAACCGTCCGGGCACAGGGAAGGATGCGGCGATGTCGGTCTCCACGACGATGGATCGCGCCACGATCATGACCCCGCCGAAGGTATCGACCTGGCGGGGCGGCTTGCTGGGCGCGGATCGGATCTGGGCTCTCGCGTTTATCGCGCCCTATGTGGCGATATTCCTGGTGTTCGTGGTGTATCCGGTCGGGTACGGACTCTGGTTGGGCAGCGACATCGACAGCTACCGCCTGCTGTTTTCCGATCCGGTCTATCCCTCGGCGTTGATGAACACGCTGATTTATTTGACGATTGGCGTGAACCTGAAGCTGTTCCTGGCGCTGATGCTATCGGGGTATTTCATCCGCAAAAACTGGTGGGTGAAAAGCCTGCTGCTGGTGTTCATCCTGCCATGGGCCGTGCCGGGCATCCCCAGCTTCATGTCCATCCACTGGATGCTGAACGGCCAATGGGGCCTGATCAACAACATGATCTGGAACCTGTTTCAGGTCGACGGACCGCCCTGGCTCGACCAGGCCAACTTCGCGTTGGGCTCGGTCATCTACACCTACATCTGGAAATGGCTGCCGTTCTGGACGCTGATCTTCCTCGCCGCGCGGCTGTCGATCCCGCGCGAACTGTATGAGGCGGCGGAGGTCGATGGCGCGACGAAGTTCGATCTGTTCCGCAATGTCACCTGGCCGCTGATGGCCAATCTGTATCTTGTCTGCACGCTGCTGAGCACGATCTGGTCGTTGGGCGATTTCAACATCGTGCACTTCATTTCGGGCGGCGGCCCCGCCATGTCGACCCACGTCCTCGCCACTCTCGGCATTCGCGACGCGTTCGAATTGGGCAATCCCCGGTTGGGCATGGCCTGCGTGCTGTCGGCGTTGCCGCTGCTGATCCCGGTGGTCGTGCTGCTGATGCGGAAACTGGCCAAGGGCGAGGTGCAGCTGTGAGCGCGGGGTCGCGCGCCCGGACCCGGATCCGGATCGGCGATACGATCGCGGCCATCTTCGCGGTAATCCTGGTGATCTGGACCATTCTGCCGCTGTACAACATGGTGCGGGTGGCGTTGCAGGAAAAAGAGGACGTGTTCAGCTCAGCGGTCATTCCGCCGCATCCGACGCTGGATAGTTTCGTCGCGGTCTGGAACGAGACGTATTGGCTGTTGGCGCTGTTCTGGAAGCAGATGGGCAACAGCGTGTTCATCGGGTTGACCGTCGCGGCGTTGGTGCTGGCGATCGGGACGATGACCAGTTTCACCATTAGCCGGTTGCGAATTCGGTATGGCTGGGTTTTGACGAACGCGGCGCTGTTGACCTATGTCATTCCGCAATCGTTTTTGGCCATCCCGTTCTATGGCATCATGCGCCAGTATGGGCTCGCGGATAATCCGTGGTCGGTGATCGCGGTGGAGGTCACGTTCGCCACGCCCTATGCCATTTTCATCTTCCAGCAATACAGCGCGTCGATCCCGCGCGAGTTGGATGAGGCGGCGCGGATCGATGGGGCGTCGGCGCCGCAGGTGTTCTTTCAGATCTATCTGCCGTTGATGGCGCCCGCTTTGGTGGCGATCGGGACCTATGCGCTGCTGCTGTCGTGGAACGAGTATCTGTATACGTTCCTGCTGCTGTCGTCCGAGACGCAGGTGACGGTGCCGGTCGGATTGGGCAAGTTCATGAACAGCGATGAGGCGCCGTGGAATTATCTGATGGCGGCGGCAATCGCGTATGCTCTGCCGCCGGTGTTCATCTATTATACGTTCAGGCGCCACATGGTTGGCGGGCTGACGATGGGCGGGGTGAAAGGTTAGATTTCGAGTGTCTCCGGCTCCGGGTCGCGTTTTGCCCCGATGGCGAGACGGCGGGCGGTGCGCAGCAACAATTGACGGTCGTCGGGCGCGCATTCGCGATAGAGGCGGAGCAACGCGAGTTCATCGCCTAACCTCGCCTCGGCCGGCGCGCGCTTATCATCGCCGTACATCAGGAATTCCACGCCCACATCCAGCACGGCGGCGATGCGCGTGAGGTTGGTCGTGACCTGGCCGGCGCGGCCGGTCTCCCATTGCGCGACGGCGCTGCGGGAGACTCCGACGGCGGTGGCGAGTTGGTCCTGGGTCAGGCTGCGTTCACGGCGGACATCGCGGATGCGGCCGCCCATTTCGGTGGGGTTGCTCATGACGTTAGTATAATTCAACCAAACTAACCAAGCCAGTGATTTTTGCGGGCATCTTGCGCCCGGGCGCAAAGATCGGCATACCGCCGCGTCTGAAATTCGGCCCATGGGGCATTGCCTCACGGGCAGGCGTGACCATTTCGTTTAACCTGGGGTTCCACCATGACCTATGTGGTCACCGAAAACTGTATTCGCTGCAAGTTCATGGACTGCGTCGAGGTCTGCCCTGTGGACTGTTTTTATGTGGGCGAGAATATGCTGGTGATACACCCGGATGAGTGCATCGATTGCGGGGTGTGTGAGCCGGAGTGTCCCGCCGAGGCGATCGTGGCCGATAGTGACGAAAAAGCCGCGCCGTGGTTGGAAAAGAACCGGGTTTACGCGATCGAGTGGCCCAATATCACGCGCAAGGGCACGCCGCCCGACGATGCCGATGAGTGGAAGGACAAGCCGGGTAAGGACGCGATGTTCTCGCCCAATCCCGGAACGGCCTGAGTTTATTCGACCGGTCCGCCCTTGACTGGTCCCGATGAGATGGAATTATCAGCAGATATGTCAGATGCCCCCCCGAACACCTCGGACACGCCGGCTCCCGTTGTCGCGAAACCCGCCGGATCGATGGGAGGGCCGATGAACCGGCCGTCGCATGGCGGTCCGACTCAAATCCCGCGCGCGCCCGCGAAGGCGGAGGTGTTCGTCGACGGCGATCACGTCGTCTACCCGACGCATGGCGTGGGCAAGGTGGAGCGGATCGCGACCGAGGAGATCGCCGGTCATAAGCTGGAGCTGATCCACATCACCTTCGAGGAAAACCGCATGACGTTGCGGGTTCCGGTGGCGAAGGCGCGCTCGGCGGGATTGCGCAAGCTGGCGACGCGCAAACAGTTCGATGAGGCGCTGGCGATCTTGAAGGGCCGCGCGCGGATCAAGCGGACGATGTGGTCACGGCGCGCGCAGGAGTATGAGGCGAAAATTAATTCGGGCGACCCCCTGGCGATCGCCGAGGTGGTGCGCGATCTGCACCGCAACTCCGGCCAGCCGGATCAGAGCTTTTCCGAGCGGCAGATTTATGAGGCCGCGTTGGATCGGCTGGCGGCGGAGCTGGCGGCGTTGGACAAGACCGACAAGCCGACGGCGGTGGCGAAGTTGATCGAGTTTTTGAAGACGGCCTGAGGGCGGGAGTTTTTGGCTCCGCTACCCGCCGGTCGATAGGATCGGTCATGGATCGCGTTCTGGACAGGGTCTGGACGACCGAGACGTTCCTCGATTGGGAGGATCGTCAGGAAGGTCGTTTTGAATT
This sequence comes from Acetobacteraceae bacterium, assembly GCA_043785025.1. Lineage (GTDB taxonomy): Bacteria > Pseudomonadota > Alphaproteobacteria > Acetobacterales > Acetobacteraceae > Rhodopila. The sequence goes on along the minus strand of JAYVXQ010000471.1, from coordinate 42 downwards.
TGACGGGCGGGATGTCAGCGCGATCCGGTGGAAGTATCGCGC
>JAYVXQ010000470.1:0-3399 GCA_043785025.1 Acetobacteraceae bacterium | reverse complement strand
CCATTTCGACCTGGCGCAGTTCCTGAAATCCGCCGCGGCCCAACTGATCGGTTTCCGTATGTCCGGACATCAGCACCATCGGCGTTTCCTGTCCTTGCGCGGTGAACAAGGCCCCAACGGCGTTGGCGTGGCCGGGTCCACCCGTCACCCAGGCGATGCCCGGCCGCCCGGTGAGGCGCGCGAAAGCGTCGGCCATGTGAACCGTCGCGGCTTCATGGCGCACATGAGATAATTCCAGTTTACTATCGATCGCGGCGTCGAACAGCGACATGATATGATTGCCGGACAAGGTGAAGATGGACGTGTGACCGGCTTTTTCCAGCGTTTTGACGACGATATCGCAACCGCGCAATGTCATTTTGTATCCATGATGAAAAGCGGAGGGTCGAGGCCCCCCGCGTGATCGTGACTTAGATCGGATCCCAGGCGAACACGTCGCGTGTCCGTTCCAGCGGCGTGAAGGCTTTCTCAACCGCGGGCAGCCAATGCTCGGCGAGTTTCTCGGGGTTCCACCCGTCCGGCCGCGCCATGATGCGGATCGGGCGCGGCTGATTATAAAGATAGATTTCGTTGCCCCGCACACCGAAAATCTGCCCCGAAACCCCGGCCGCCGCGTCAGTGCCAAGAAACGCGATCAGCTGCGCGATATGATCCGGACGCGTCCGCTCGGCGCGCGTCTTCAACTGCTCCTCCGACTGACCCGGAACCGTTTCGATCATGCGGCTGAACGCATGCGGCCCAATGCAGTTGGAGCGGATATGGTAACGTTGCATATCCATCGCGATGTTGCGGCTGAGTCCGGCGATGCCAAGTTTCGCCGCACCGTAATTCACCTGTCCCACGCTGCCGATCAGGCCGGAGGTCGAGGTGATGTGCACCATCGATCCGCTTTCCTGCTTGCGGAAATGCGTAACGGCGGCGCGGCTGACATAGAAGGCGCCGTAAAGATGCACTTTGATGACGGCATCGAATTCTTCCGGCGACATGTAATGGAACATCCGATCGCGCAGAATGCCCGCGTTGTTCACAACCATGTCGATCCGGCCGAACGTGTCGACGGCCTGCTTCACCATCGCCTGCGCGTCGTCCCAACTGGCGACGCTGCCGCCGTTCGCGACCGCGCGTCCCGCCCCGTTCGCCTGCGTAATCTCCGCCACGACCCGATGCGCTGGTCCGTCGTCATGCCCCTCGCCGGTGACGCTCGCGCCCACGTCGTTGACGACGACCTGCGCCCCGTTGGCGGCGAGGGCGATCGCGGTCGCGCGGCCGATGCCGCCCCCCGCACCCGTGACAACGGCGACTTTGCCATCCAACATACCCATTGTATTTCCTCCTGAACTGTCACACCCGGTCAGAATGCCCGGTCAACCGCCGCCAATCAATATCCCTGAGCATGATGAAAATAATGGATGGCTTGCGACATGGTCCCCGGTGTCTGCACGGATGCGAAATGACCGGTATTGAGTTCCAGAAACTGACCGCCGGGAACCTGTTTCGCCATCGGCGCGATCGCCGACGGAGGGCGTAATGAATCATGCCGGCCGGCGGTAAACAGCGTGGGGCATCGAACCGATGATAACTCGCCCGAAATATCCTCGTTCGCCAGCATGCGATTGATGGCGGCGAAGCTTTCGGGATCGTTCGCCAGCCAACGGGCACGAAACGAGTCAAACACCGCCTGGTTATACCGCACGACCGGCGGATAGGAATGCGCGAGGCTGCTTTCGACCACGCCGCGCATCCCACCCGCCTCAACCGCCGCCGCGCGCTCCAATGTTTGCGCGCGCCGATCAGCGGCGGCACCCGTCGCCGGACCATGCGCCACCAAAGCGCCGGCGCGATCGGGATGGCGGACGGCGAAATGCATCGCGATCGCGCCACCCACGGCGATGCCCGCCAACGCGACCTTGCCCGTGATGTTCAACGCGTCCAGCAACGCCCGCAAATCATCGGCCATGTCATTCCACGTGACCACGCCTTTGATTTTTTCCGAAAGGCCGGCGCCGCGCGTGTCATAACGCAACACCTTCCGGCTGTTATTCAACCCGCCGAGGCCCTGATCCCAACTGTCCAGCGTGCCGCCCATTTCATGGATCAAGACCAGCGTGGACGGCCCCGAACCGCTCAGATCGTAACGCAAGCCGGTGCCGTTGACTTCCATCCAGTTCATGGTTGACGCTCCTGTGATCCCTGGATTGAACCTAGGCCAGCAGACCCCGCACGGGAAGGTATGACAGATGATTTTGCATTGGTCGCCACGATCCCCTTATGTCAGAAAAGTCATGATCGCTCTGCATGAACTTGGACTATCGGACCGGGTTCGTACCGTTCGCACATTGGTCGGCGGCACGAAACCGCATGAGGCGCTGATGGAGCTTAATCCTCTCGGGAAAATTCCCACTCTGGAACTGGACGAGGGCGGCGTGCTGTACGATTCCGCCGTGATCCTCGATTATCTGGATACGCTGCACATCGGCCCGCGTCTGTGTCCCGTCACGGAACCGGAACGTTGGACCGCGCTGCGGCGTCACGCTTTGGGGCAGGGCATGCTCGACAGTTCCCTGGCCTTATTGGGCGAGGGGTTCCGTCCTGAGGAACGTCGTAGCGCAGCGCATCAGGCCCTGTGGACCGGCAAGCTGCGCGCCAGCGTGGCGTCCCTGGAATCTGAGGCCGATGCCCTGAACAGCAGCGGATTTACCGTCGGTCATCTCGCGATCGGGGTCGCGTTGGCCTATCTGGATTTCCGCTTCGCGACGCTGGCCTGGCGGGACGGAAATCCGAAACTCGCGGCGTGGCACGCGACCTTCAACGCGCGGCCCTCCGTCCTGGCGACGCCGGTCGTCGACGATCTCTGAGTTAAAAGAAATGCCAGACATTCGACGCGCGCGCCTCTTCCGGCGTGCCGTCGAACACGATCTGTCCGTTGTTCATGATGGCGACCCGGTCGGCGATTTTCATCGCGGCGGCGACATTCTGCTCGACCAGGACCGCCGTCATCGCATGCGATTTGCAGACCTCGCGCACCTGCGTGAACATCCGCTCCACCAGATTGGGCGCCAGGCCGATCGAGGGTTCATCCAGCAGCAAACACCGCGGTGACCCAAGAATGGCCAGTGATAGAGCCAGCATTTGTTGCTGTCCGCCACTCATGCTGCCCGCGCGGGTCGACCGCCGTTCATCCAATACGGGGAACAGCGCGTAAATCGCCGGAATATCGAACAGCGCGCCAGGCCCGACATTGCGCGCGGCCACCACGTCGATATTTTCCGCCACCGACAGATCGGGAAAAATGCCGCGGCCTTCCGGCAACATCCGCAACCCCAGACCGACACGCTCCGCTACCGTCAACTTCGCGATCGACTGGCCATCGAAGGCGATCTCCCCCTCACGCGCCCGCAA
>JAYVXQ010000469.1:0-3410 GCA_043785025.1 Acetobacteraceae bacterium | reverse complement strand
GGGTTCCCTGGGCCGCGCAAGCCGTGCTGTCCGCCTTTGCCCATATTCAGGCGCGGGGCGCGGAAGACGCCGAACGCCTGCGCGCCTTGGGCGCCGGCCATGTGGAAAGCCCAGGAGATTTGAAGATGGCGGCGGCGGCGCTGCCGGCGGATGAGGCGCTGCTCGCGGACATGGCGGCGCGTCTCGCCGGAGCCCCCGTTTTCCTCGCCGCCAGCACCCATCCCGGCGAGGAACCGCTGATCCAACAGGTCCACGCCGCTTTGGCGTCCGCCTTTCCCGGCTTGCTGACCATCATCGTCCCGCGCCACCCCGAGCGCGGCGCGTCGCTCGCCGAGGCCCTGCGCGCCACCAACCGCGCCCACCCGGACCACGGATATCCACCCCAAGGCGGCGGGGTGTGGATCGCCGATACGATCGGCGAATTGGGCGTCTGGTACCGGCTGAGCGACGTGGTCTTCATCGGCCGCAGCCTGCTCGCGCCCGGGGGCGGACAAAATCCGCTGGAACCCGCCCGCCTTGGCCGCGCCATCGCAACCGGCCCGCACACGGGTAATTTCGTCGAACACGTCGCCCGCCTGCGCGCCGCGAACGCGCTGGAGATCACGCCCGACGCCGCCGCGCTGATCCAGTTCGCCCATGCGATGCTCGCCGATCCGGTGGCGCGGCACGAGATGGGCGCGCGTGCGATCGCCGCCATCGCCGCGCCGGAAACGCTGGCGAGCGAAACCGCCCGCACGTTGTTGTCTTTCGTGCCGCGACCCTGATGCGTGCGGCTGACGCGACACCCCCGCGCACTGGCGCGATCCTGGTCACCGCCGCGGCCGCCGCCTTCAGCACCGCCGGCCTGTTCACCCGCCTGATCGCCGCCGACGTCTGGACCGTCCTGTTCTGGCGCGGCCTGTTCGGCGCGGCACTCATCGCCGCCTATATTGTCTGGACCCAGCGCGGCGGCGTCCTCAGCGCTTTCACGATGCTCAGCGGCGCCGCCATCGCCGCCGCCGCCTGCTCCACCATCGGAACGATCTGCTTCGTCAACGCGCTGCGCATGACCACCGTCGCTGACGTCACCATCATTTTCTCGACCTCGCCCTTCATCGCCGCCTCGATCGCCTGGATCTGGTATCGGGAGCGGCAAACCCGGATCACGCTGGCCGCCAGCGCGCTGGCTGTGGCCGGAGTCGTCGTCATGTTCAGCGCTTCCCGGCCGCGGGTGAACCTGATCGGCTGTGCTCTGGCGCTGGCGATGACCGTATTGATTTCGCTCATGATGGTCATCATCCGCCGCCACCGTCGTGTCTCGATGCTGCCGGCCGTCTGCCTGTCCGCCTTGGCCTGCGCGGTCCTCGTCGCCCCCTGGTCACACCCGCTCAATGTGACGCCACGCGATTTCCTGCTGCTCGCCGCCTTCGGCACGACGCAGTTCGGGCTTGGCCTGCTGCTGCTGGCCGTTGGAGGCCGCCTCATTTCCGCCACCCGCGCCTCGCTTCTGGGCACGCTGGAACTTCCTTTGGCGCCGATCTGGGTCTGGCTCGCCTTCGCCGAATTTCCTCCCTATGAAACCATCGCCGGCGGCGTCATCGTTCTCGCCGCCATTCTGCTCGATCTCGGCGCGCATCGAAACGCCGTCGCGTGAGACCAGAGTGGTTTCCGATCGCGTTGGCTCACGGAACCCGCTCTATAAATTTGTTTTGGCGAGCATCTTTATCCGGTCAGGTGTGGCCATCTGACCGGATGATGCTCTAAAAAGACCTATCTCCCCATTCGCCCGCCCACGTGGCATGAGAGCGCCCATTCACAGGGTCTCATCGCATGGTGCGTTTCGAATCCGTCAGCCTGAGCTTCCACAGCGGCCTTGAGGTTCTGCGCGACGTCAATTTCGACCTGCCCGAGGGTTCGTTCCGCTGGCTGCTTGGCGCGTCCGGCGCTGGCAAAACCACATTATTACGCCTGAGCAACCTCGCGCTGGCGCCCACTCGCGGCAACGTGATCGTCCTCGGCGCCGCCTCCGGTGGCATCCGCCGCTCCGTCATGCCGCGTTTGCGCGCGCAAATCGGTGTGATCTTCCAGGATTTCCGCCTGCTGCCGCATTTGTCGGCGTTTGACAACGTCGCTTTGCCGCTGCGTCTCGGCGGCCGGCCCGAGGGTCAGGTTCGCGCCGACGTCATGGAATTGATGCGCTGGATGGGCCTCACCAGCAAACTCGTCTCGATGCCCGAGGACCTGTCGCACGGGGAGCGTCAGCGCGTCGCGATCGCCCGCGCGGTCATCATCCGCCCCCGTTTGCTGCTGGCCGACGAGCCGACCGCGGGCCTTGACTCCGCCCAATCGGAGCGTGTGATCACCCTGCTGCGCGAACTGAACCGGCTCGGCTCCACCGTCATCCTCGCGACCCATAACGAGGCGCTGGTCGGGCGCTACCCCGGCGCCGCCTTCCGGCTGTCCCAGGGCGCCCTGATCGAAAGCAGTTGAGACAGCCCATGCAGCATGGATCCGCCCGCTTATGATCTCGCTCCGGCCATCGCGCTTCGATGAGTTGGGCCTGCGGCGGGCGCTGTCCGACCGTCTCGTTCCGTTTCTGGTGGCGTGCATGGCGTTCCTCGCCTCGCTTGGCATGGCCGGATGGATGGGGGCGGCGGTGCTGGCGCGTCACTGGGAGTCGGGCGCCGCCGCGACTTTGACCGTCCAGATCCCGCGCGCCGCGGACTCCGACAGCACCGCCCGCCCCAATCTCGTGCTGACGAAACTGCTCGCCACCAAGGGCATCGCCTCCGCCCGCCTGGTGCCGGCCGCCGAGCTCAACACGATGCTGCGCGCCTGGCTTGGGACCGACATCGAATCGGCCGCGATCCCGGTGCCCGCCGTCATCGAGGTAAAGCTCAGCGGCGATAAAATCGACCTTGCCGCGCTGACCGCCCGCCTTGCCGAGGCCGCGCCCGGCACCATCCTGGAGGACCACGCCGCCTGGGGCGGGCGCCTGGAAACCCTCGCCCGCAGCCTGCAACTCTGCTCGGGATTCGTGTTGCTGATCGTCGGCCTCGTGACCGCCGCGGTGATCGCGGTGGCGACGCGCTCGGGCCTCGCCGCGCGCCGCGATGAGGTGATGATCGTCTATCAATTGGGTGCGACCGACGGTTACATCGTGCGCCGCTTCGCCCATCGGACGGCGACATTGGCGGCGATCGGCGGCGCCATCGGCGGGCTGCTGGCGCTGCCGGTGGTGTTCACGTTGACGACGCTGGCGATGCCTCTTGGCGGGCGCCGCGTCGACGCCACCACGTTGCGGGACGTGACCGGGTTTCTGCCTATGACGCTGTGGCTGCTGCCGGTGATCCTGCCCGCGGCGGCGGCGGCGATCGGGTATTTGACGACGCAGGCGACGATGCGGCGGTGGCTGCGGTTGTTGCGATAAA
>JAYVXQ010000468.1:0-11004 GCA_043785025.1 Acetobacteraceae bacterium | reverse complement strand
TGTCGTCGGGTGTCATGGTGGCGGGAGGTTCGGTGTCGTCGGATGGGGGCAGGTCGGCGGGGGGCACCTCGGGCGTCTGGGCCACGGGTTTCTGGTTGGGCGCCGATGGTCTGGCGCCGGATTGCGCGATGCCGGCCGATGGCGGCAGCGCCAGCAGCATAACAACGCAGACCAGCCTGATCATCCCGCCCACTTCGGCGAGTCGAGACCGGCGATCATGCCGGTCAGGATCGCGCGCATGGCGGTTTCGTCGACGCCCATCAGGATCGCGTCCTCGAACGTATCGCGCAGCATTTGCGCGAGTTCAGCGTGGTTATCGGCGAGAACCTTGACCTTTTCGCGGCAGGACAACGGCGCGCCGTCCGCGGCCGGCCAGACATCAGGGGGCGGCGGGATCATTTCGCGCCGCCTTTGTCAGCGTCCTTCCCCTTATCGGCCAGGTTGGCGGCGCTGAAGATAAATTTCCCGAGCAATTGTTCCAGACTGATCGACGATTGGGTGATCCCGATCGTCCCGCCGGGCGGCAGCATCGCGGTATCGCCGCCGGGCGTGAGATTAAGGAACTTGCCGCCCAACAGGCTTTCGCTGGTGATTTCGGCGCTGGTGTCCCTGGGGACGCGCAGATCGTCACGTATGTTCATCAAGATCTGCGCCAGATAGGTTTTGGGATCGATTTTCATGTCGACGATGCTCCCAACCTTGACGCCCGCGATGCGCACATCGGCGCCGGTCGCGAGGCCGTCGACATGGTCGAACCGCGCCGTCAAGAGATAGCCCGACGGCACCGTCCGGCCGGAATGGGCGACAGCGTAAAACACGAACACACCCGCCGTGAGCATTACGGCCGCTCCCGTCACGATCTCCGCGATGCCGTGGCGCGCCATCGTCCTGGCCTAAGTCCCGGGGGTCCAGGCTTCGTAGTCGCCCGTGGCGGGCGCGCGTTTACCGCCCTCGTAATCATGTCCGGGCGGACGGTACCCCGCTTCGGTGCCGGTCGCGTTGGCCTCGTGCGGCTTGTTCCAGGGGCGGCGGGCGGATTCCTGGATTGGCCGGTCGGTGGTGTAATGCAGCCACGCATGCCACTCGGGCGGGACAGAGGAAGCCTCCACGGCGCCTTTGTAGTCGATCCAGCGGCGGGCACGGCCGTTGGGGCGGATCGCACGCTCCTGATAATAGGAATTGCCCATTGCGTCGGTGCCGACGAGTTGGCCTTTGAGGAGGGTGAAGAGCCGCGTGCCGATGTTCATGGGTTTGATATAAGCGAGGGCGGCGGTTCGGTCCAGCGACGGTTTAATTTCGCCGCGTTCGGGTTTATCCACAGGATTTTGTGTCTTGCGGACGATTTCACCACAATATGTGCTTTTCACCGGGGCTTTGGCGCCATAGGGTCGCTTGTATGAAAACCCATCCCATCTGGCACGGCATCCGTGCGCGCCGTGTATCCATCGGCGCCGATCCCGATCAGGCGCCGCGCGTGGTGACGTTGCCCGCGTCGTGGGAGGATACCGCGGCGGCGGCTCTGGCGGATCTGGCGGCGGGAACGGGGCCGGTCTCAGTTGCCTCGGCGGCACACGCATGGGCTGACAGGTTAAGCCCAGATCTGGCGACGCGGGCGCTGGAATTGCTGCGGCGGCGTCAGGCCGCGCCGTCTGACGCGGTCTGGTCGGCGGCGGCGGCGGCGGATCCTGGATACATTATCAACCTCGCGGCGTTCATCGACGGGGATGGCATGTTCGGGGTGACGGCCCTGGCGGCGGCGGTGGAGACGGCGGTCGAGACTCTGGCGGAGCTGGTTCCTGGCGCGCGCGACCTTCGGATCGGAATGAGCGGATTGGCCGGGTTGCTGGCGTATCTGGGTGTTTCGTACGAGTCGGATGCGGGACGCGATGTGGCGCGCTGCCTCGCCGCACTGGTGCGGGGACACGCGGACGGGGCCTCGGCGCACGTGAGCGACGCGATCGGGCCGCGGGCGATTTGGCCGAGGGCGATCTGGCCGGACGCGCCGGCGCGCTGCGTGGTGCCATATCTGGCGATGGCGGCGGCGCGCGCCAGGACGGATCGGGCGGTGGGCCATTTGGTGACGACGGCGATCCGCGCGGCGGGGGCGGTCGACGCCCTGCTGGGGATCGAAACCGGCGGCATCGCGCCATGCTTCGACTGGGTTTCGCCCGAGGGCGATCTGACCCGCGCGGCGCGCGCCTGGTTGGGGGCGAAAGGGATCAGCGGGGAGCGCGCCTTGGCGGTGCATCTGTCCGGCGGATCGGTGTTTCCATCGGCGGGGATCGAGGCGCATGCGGCGATGCATGACGCCGTGGCCCCGTTCATGCACCGGATGCCGGCGCGTCCGGTCGCGGCCCTGAAACCCGAGCGCACGCCAGCGCGGCGGGATCTACCGGGACGGCGGCGCGGGTATACCCATCAGGCGGCTCTCGCGGGTCATAAAGTGCTGCTGCGGACCGGGGAATATGACGATGGCTCGTTGGGCGAGATCGTCATTGGGCTGAGCAAGGAAGGGCCCGCGTTCAAGGGGCTGATGGAGGCGTTCGCGACCTCGGTATCGTTGGGCTTGCAACACGGCGTGGCGTTGGAGACGTTCGTCGAGGCGTTCACCTTCACCCGGTTCGGGCCGTCGGGCGTGGTCGAGGGCGATCCGGCGGTGAAGCAGGCGACGTCGTTCCTGGATTACGCGTTCCGCAACCTGGCGGCGCATTACCTCGGGCATCTGGATCTGGCGGAGGCCGATGTCGTGGCGACCGATGGCGTGGGGGCGTCGGCGCCGTTGCTGCCGCTGAATTTGCCCGAACCGGCGCCCGCGCGCAGGCGGGGATTGCGGGTGGTGCGGGGTTAGAGCGTCATGCGATCAGGCGGATACACCTGATCCCATAAAGATGCTCGCCCAAACAAATAGTTGAGAGTGGTTTCCCTGAGCCAACGCGATCGGAAACCGCTCTGGCGGGGACGCGCGTCAACGGCCGACGCCTTAGCAGCCTACGCCTTAGCAGCCTACGCCTTAGCAGCCGGCGCCTTAACGGGACGTTCCGGCGTAAAGTTCCGGCCAGCGGCGTTCCACCAGCGGGCCGGTGTCGGCATAGGCCAGGCAGGTGTTGAGGATTTTTGGCGCGCCGCCCATTTTTTCGGTGATGCGGGCGTCGGCGGCATCGCTGCCTCGGGTTTCATCCGACCCCTCCGCGCGCATTTCCTGTTTCACCGTGGCGGGTCCGATGGTCTGAAAGGCGGTCGTGGCCATTTGCTGCAGCAATTCGCGCAGATGGGTGCAGCCGATCGCGCCGCCGACCAGATGATTGGCGTCGCGGAGGAAGCCCGGCTTGATCGTCAGACCCTCCAGCCGGGCGAAATTCGGGGCGGCCGTGGGGCACATGACATAAGGGGTTTTGTCGCTGACGGCGGCGACGCCGGTGATGCGCATGGCGGTGTCGACCGTCAGTCGAAGCCACATGTCGTGGATGGGCTCCCCCGCCGCGATGTAGCCGCGATCGTAATTGGTCTGGCCAAAGGTTTTATGGTCGGTGAGGTGGGCTTCGATGTCGTACTGGCCGTCGGCGCGGCGATAGCCGTTGATTTCGATGGCGCGTGTGTGGATGGCCTCGCGCGGTTGGGGCGGGGGCAAAGGCATGCGTGGCTCCTGGATGGTGCGGCGCAGCATGACGGAAGGGGGCGGATTGGGCAAGGGTTTTGGGCGCTGCCCAAGCCGGCCAGGAGGCTCTGCCTCCTGAACCTCCGCCAAGGGCGGTAGCCCTTGGATCTCGTTGGTTGGGGGCTTTGGATGGGAGGGGGCCATCTTTGTCGTTGTTCGGTCCTTGTTGGCCCCCTCCCATGAAATACCCCAAAGATGGCGGTCCAGGGACCCAGTCCCTGGCGGAGGTCCCAATGGCCCCTGGGCAGGCAGCGCCTCCGGGCGGGTCTGGGCTGAGCCCAGAACCTACCCAACGCGCCTGTTACGCCCCTCTTTGACAAAGAAAATATCAGTGGAAATCTCATCCACCCGATTACACCCAGTATAGGCCATCGTCTTATCCATCTCGGTCTGGATAACCTTAATGGCTTTCGCCGCCCCTTGTTCGCCGCCCACCGCGGTGCCGTAAAGCGTCGCCCGTCCCGTCAGAACCGCCTTCGCGCCGAGTGCCAGCGCCTTAACGATATCGGACCCACGGCGGACCCCGGAGTCGAGCAGAATGGTGACTTTATCGCCCACCGCGTCAGCGATTTCCGGCAATACCCTTAACGTCGCCGCCGCGCTGTCCATGTTACGGCCGCCGTGATTAGAGACGATGATGCCGTCGACGCCGTAATTCACCGCCTTGAGCGCATCGTCGACGCGGTTGACGCCTTTCAGCATCAGAATGCCAGGCCACATTTTTCGAAAAGTCGCGATATCATCCCAGCTCAGTGAATCGAGCTCCATTTCCGGGCGGCGGCCGGCGATGCCGCTGGTCAGGCTGCCCTGGAACTCGGCGGGATAGTTCTCGTGTTTCGGCATGCCGATGGTCGAGAGGTATTTGCCCATGACACCCAAGGTCCAGGCGGGATGGGTGGCGACGTCGAGCAGGAATTTACGGCTGAAATTAAATGGCAGAGCGAACCCGTTATGGGCGTTGTATTCGCGATTGCCGGAGACGGCGGAATCGACGGTGACGATCAGCGCCTCGTACCCCGCGGCCTTGGCGCGTTCGATGATTTGATAGGACAGGTCACGGCGTTTCCAAACATAAAGCTGAAACCAGAGACGGCCGCCGGCCTCTGAGGCAATGGTTTCCATCGCGGTCATCGACGCGGTCGACAGCGTCAGGGGAATGTTGGCGGCGGCGGCGGCTTTGGCGAGCGCGAGTTCGCCGCGATACCAGCATAAACCAGCCGCTCCAGTGGGGGCGATCGCCATGGGCAGGGCGATCGGTTTGCCGAATAACGTTGTTTTAGTGGAACGGTTAGAGACGTCGACCAAAGCGCGGTGTTTGAGCTTGATTTCCTGGAACGCCGTGCGGTTATCGGCGACGGCGATGTGATCCTCGGTGGCGCGATCGACGAATTCGAAAACGCCCTTGGGAAGCCGGCGTTTGGCCGCTTCGCGCATGTCGAAGATGTTGTAACAGTCGTCGAGCGCGGACATTAATGCGCGGCCATGCGGTTGGTTTCGCGGTCGCCGAAGAAGATGTCGGTCGAGATTTCGTCGACGCGATTGCAGCCGGTATAGGCCATCGTCTTGTTCATCTCGGTCTGAATGAAAGTGATGGCTTTTGACGCGCCGGCCTCGCCGCCCACGGCGGTACCATACAACGTCGCGCGGCCGGTCAGCACGCATTTCGCGCCTAAGGCGACCGCCTTCACGATGTCGGAGCCACGGCGGATGCCGCTGTCGAGCAGGACGGTGATTTTATCGCCCACGGCCTCGGCGATTTCGGGCAGCATGTCGATGGTCGCGGCGGCGCTGTCCATGTTGCGGCCGCCGTGGTTGGACACGACAATGCCATCGACGCCGGCGCTGACCGCCTTCAACGCGTCGTCGGCGCGATTGATGCCTTTCAGCATCAAAATGCCTGGCCATTTGTCGCGGAAGATCTTGATGTCATCCCAGTTGAGCGAATCCTGGCGCATCACCTCCTGGCGGAACGGATCGGCGCCGATGGAGCGGCGAAACGGCTCCGGATAATTTTCGTTGCGCGGCATGCCAATGGTGGTGAGATAGCGCAGCAGCACGTTGGTGAACCACGCCGGCCGCAGCAGAATGTCGCGGGTGAAACGGACGGTGGGGGTGAACGGCAGTTCCAGGCCGTTTTTCGCGTTATATTCGCGATTGGGGGAGACGATGGTATCTGTCGTAACAATCAGCGCCTCGAACCCATTGTTTTTCGCGCGTTCGATCAGTTGGTAGGACAGATCGCGCTGTTTCCAGACATAAAGCTGGAACCAAAGGCGGAAATTCGCCTCCTTCGCGATTTTTTCCATCGACGTCATGGCGCCGGTCGCGAGGGTGAAGGGAATTTTCATTTTGGCGGCGGCTTTGGCGAGTTCAAGCTCGCCCTCGTACCAGCATAATCCCGCGGCGCCGGTGGGGGCGATCGCCATGGGGGCGGAAATTTCCTTGCCGAACAGCATCGTTTTGGTGGTGCGGTTGGAGACGTCGACCAAAGCGCGATGGCGCAGCCGGATGTTTTCAAAGGCGGCGCGATTGTTGCGCAGCGCGATCTCATCCTCGGTGGAGCGGTCGACGAATTCGAAAACGGCTTTGGGGAGCTTTCGTTTCGCGGCGTCGCGGAGATCGAAGACGTTATAGCAGTCGTTTAACGCGGACATTCAGATTCCCCCTTGGTAACGGGATGATGCGGGTGGGGGTGGGGATGTCAAGGCATTGGGGCGCTGCCCCAGATCCCGCCAGGGAGCGCTGCTCCCTGCACCCTCACCAGGGACAGGGTCCCTGGACCGCCATCTTTTTGGGTCAGGGGATAAGGGCGCCGGCACAGTTGTCGCAACGTCGTGGACGGCCCCCTTATCGCCTGACCCAAATGGACTGGGATCCAAGGGCTATCGCCCTTGGCGGAGGTTCAGGAGGCAGCGCCTCCTGGCGGGTTTGGGCAGCGCCCAACGCCTCACGTGCTCGCGTCAAGCACCGCGTAAATCTGCCGCGTCACCTCATCGAAGTCGGCCATCCCATCAACCTGACGCAAATTCCCTTGCGCGGCGTAGTACGGCAGCAAAGGCGCGGTCTGCGTATGATACGCGACCAGCCTCGCGGCGACCGTGTCCCGATTATCGTCAGCGCGGCGGGTAAATTTCGTGCCGCCACACACATCACACACGCCCTCGGCGCGCGGGCGGCGGAAACTGTCGTGATAACCGGTGCCGCAGCTCGCGCAGGTGAAACGGCCGGCGATGCGATCGACCAAGGCGGCGTCATCGACTTTCAACTCCACGACCGCGTTCAGCGTCATGGATTTCTCGGCCAGCAATTTATCCAGCGCGGCGGCTTGCGGCACGGTGCGCGGGAACCCGTCGAGGATGAAGCCTTTCACGCTATCATCCTGATCGATCCTGGCACCCAGCATGCGGGTGATGAGGTCGTCGGAAACGAGTTGCCCGGATTCCATGACCGCCTTCGCCTCACGGCCGACGGCGGAGCCCGCGGCGACCTCGGCTCTCAGCATATCGCCGGTGGAAATCTGCGCGATGCCGTAATGGTCCCGCAGACGTTGGGCCTGCGTTCCCTTCCCCGCCCCTGGCGGGCCCAGGAGTATCAGTTTCACCGGCGCCCCTTCACCTTACTTTTTTTGATCAGGCCCTCGTATTGATGGGCCAGCAAATGTGACTGCACCTGCGTCACCGTGTCCATGGTAACGGATACGACGATCAGGATCGATGTGCCACCGAAATAGAACGGCAGGCCGTAATCGCTGATCAGCAACTCCGGCAGCAGGCAGACCGCGACGAGGTAGATGCCGCCGACGGTGGTCAACCTGGTGAGGATGCGATCCAGAAACGCCGCCGTGGCGCTGCCGGGCCGGATGCCGGGGATGAACCCGCCGTATTTCTTCAGGTTATCGGCGGTTTCCTCGGGGTTGAAGACGACCGCGGTGTAGAAATAGGCGAAGAAGATGATCAGGCCCGCGTACATCAACAGATACAGCGGCTGGCCGTGACCGAACTGGTTCATCACGTCCTGCAGCCACGGCGGACCCGAGGTGACGAACCCCGAGATGGTCGCGGGGATCAGCAACAGCGAGCTGGCGAAAATCGGCGGAATGACGCCCGACGTGTTGATTTTCAGCGGCATGTGGGTGGAATCGCCGCCGAACATCCGCGCCCCCGCCTGGCGTTTGGGATATTGCACGGGAATGCGGCGTTGCGCGCGTTCAACGAACACGATCGCGGCGATGGTCGCGACGGCCATGATCAGAAAGCCAAGGACAAAGAACGGCGACAAAGCACCGGTGCGCCCGAGGTCCAGCAATGACGCGAGCGCGCCTGGCAGACCGGCGACGATACCGGCGAGAATAATCAGGCTCTGGCCGTTACCGATGCCGCGGGAGGTGATTTGCTCGCCCAACCACATCAGGAACATGGTGCCGCCGACCAGCGTGACGATGCAGGAAAAGCGGAAGAAGAAGCCGGGATCGAGCACCGCGCCCGCCATGGATTCAAGGCCGATGGCGACGCCATACGCCTGGAACATGGCAATGAACGCGGTTAAATAGCGGGTGTATTGATTGAGCTTCTTGCGGCCTTGCTCGCCTTCTTTCTTCAGCGCCTCCAGCGTCGGGACGGCGGCGGTCATCAACTGAATGATGATGCTCGCGCTGATGTAAGGCATGATGTTCAGGGCGAAGACGGTCACGCGCCGCAGCGCCCCGCCCGAGAACATGTCGAACATGCCGAGGATGCCGCCGCCATGCTGCTGCATCATCTCGGCCATCACGGTGCCGTCGACGCCGGGGATCGGGATATAGGTGCCCAGGCGGTAGACGATCAGCGCGCCGATCGTGAACCAAACCCGTTGTTTGAGTTCAGTCGCCTTGGAGAACGTTCCAAGGCTGAGGTTTGCCGCGAGCTGTTCGGCAGCGGACGCCATGCGATGACCCTTTTATCCAGACGCGCTATTCTCCGGCTTCGCGCACCCTGAGGCAAGTCCACCGGAGCCCCGCCGGACGGCGATATCAGCCGGCGGTGATATCAACCAGTCGGGTGATCAGGCGGCTTGCGCGCGTTCCGGCCGGATGACCGTGGCGGTGACGGTGCCGCCCGCCGCCTCAATCGCGGCTTTCGCCGTGGCGGAGACGCCGGACACGGTGATGTTCACCGCGCGTTTGATCTCACCCACGCCCAGAAGACGGACGCCGTCGAGGCGGTCATTGCCGAGACCGGCTTTGATGATCATGTCCTCGGTGATCATCTGGCTGGCGTCGAGTTTGCCCGCCTCGATCGCCTTTTCCAGCACGCCAAGGTTCAGCGGCGCATAGGATTTGCGAAACAGATTCTTAAAGCCGCGCTTGGGCAAACGGCGATAGATGGGCAGCTGCCCGCCTTCGAAGCCGTTCAACGACACGCCTTCACGGGCTTTCTGGCCCTTGACGCCGCGGCCGGAGGTCTTGCCTTTGCCTGAGCCAATTCCGCGGCCGATCCGCTTGAATTTCAGGCGCGCGCCTTCATTATCGCGCAGTTCGTTGAGTTTCATCTCAGGACAGCTCCTCCACCTTGATCAGGTGGGCGACTTTGCGGATCATGCCGCGCACGGACGGGGTATCTTCCAGTTCGCGGGTGCGGCGAATGGTTTTCAGGCCGAGGCCGAGCAGAGTTTCCTTCTGACCGGGCAGCCGGCCCAGAGCCGACTTCATCTGGGTGACGCGGACTTTAGCCACTGGGAGTCTCCTCCGTTGCGTCCGTGGGCGCGGCCGGTGTCGTGCCGGGGGCTTCGCGGCGGCCGAAGATCTCGGACACTTTCTTGCCCCGGCGGGTCGCGACCGAGCGCGGGCTGGCGCAATGCTTCAGCGCGTCGAACGTGGCCTTGACCATGTTATGCGGGTTGCGGCTGCCGAGGCTTTTGGCCACGACGTCGCCGATCCCGAGCGTTTCAAACACGGCGCGCAGCGGGCCGCCGGCGATGATGCCGGTGCCGGCGGTGGCCGAGCGCAGGATCACGTTACCGGCGCCGAAATGCCCCTCGACGTCGTGATGCAGCGTGCGTCCTTCTTTCATCGGCACGCGGATCATCGCGCGCTTGGCGCGTTCGGTGGCCTTGCGAATCGCCTCCGGCACTTCGCGCGCTTTTCCCGCGCCATAGCCGACGCGGCCTTTCTGATCACCAACCACCATCAACGCGGCGAAGGCGAAACGGCGTCCACCCTTCACCACTTTGGCGACGCGGTTGATCGAGACCATCTTTTCGATGATGCCATCATCCGGCTCGCGATCACGTTCCCGCTCGCGACCGCCGCGTCCGCCTTCTCTTGCTTCCCGTGCCATAGGCCTTGGTCCTTAAGGTTAACCCGATTTGCGCGGGTTAAAAATCCAACCCGCCTTCGCGGGCGGCTTCGGCGAGGGCTTTCACCCGGCCATGATACATGTATGAGCCGCGATCGAACACGACCTGCTTCACACCGGCGGCCAGCGCGCGTTCGGCGAGCAGCTTGCCCACCGCGGCGGCGGCTTCCTTGTTCGCACCGGTTTTCAGCGACGCCTTCAGGCCCTTGTCGAGCGAGGACGCGGCGGCGAGCGTATGCCCATGCGCGTCGTCGATCACCTGCGCGTGGATATTCTGCTCCGAGCGGAACACCGACAAACGCGGGCGGCCATGGGCTTTCTGACGGATCTGATACCGCAGCCGTTCCCGGCGGCGGGTCTGAAGCTCCTGTTTCGTGCTCATTTCTTCTTGCCTTCCTTCCGCCGGATCGTCTCGTCGGTGTAACGCGCGCCCTTGCCTTTATACGGCTCGGGCGGACGGAACGCGCGGATCTCGGCGGCGACCTGACCGACCTGACGCTTGTCGATGCCTTCGACCTTAATCGAGGTCGGACGCTCACAGCTGATTTTGATGCCAGCCGGGATCGCGTAGACCACCGGATGCGAGAAGCCGAGGTTGATTTCGAGGTTAGGACCCGCGACCGCGGCGCGATAACCGGTGCCGGTGATTTCCAGCGACCGTGTGAAGCCGTCGGACACGCCCTTGACCATGTTCTGGATCAGCGCGCGCGTGGTGCCCCACATCATCCGGGACTTCTTATCGCCGTGACGCGGTTCGATGGAAACCTTGTTGCCCTCAACCTTGGCGTCCACCAGATCGGTCAACGACAGTTTCAGTTCCCCAAGCTTGCCTTTCGCGGTCAGCATGCCCGAGGCGATCAGAACCTGAACGCCCGCGGGAAGCTCGACCGGATATTTGCCAACGCGTGACATCGATGATCTCCGTCAGAACACGCGGCAGAGGACTTCGCCGCCAACATTGGCGGCGCGGGCCTCGGCATCGCTCATCACGCCGCGCGGCGTGGAGAGGATGGAAAT
>JAYVXQ010000467.1:0-3425 GCA_043785025.1 Acetobacteraceae bacterium | reverse complement strand
ATCTCTCCGAAATCCGGGTATCCTTTTGGTTTTGCGCCCGCCGCCACACCAACCCTGGGCGCGTATACCCGGATTTCTCCGAAACCCAGGTATACATCAAAATAAACAAGAAACCGCGTTCGAACGCCGCATTCATTTCGCCGATCTGGATCTGATCCGGACCTCGACCTCCGCGGCCAGACTGCTGGCGGAAAATTACGTCGGCTTGCCGTTCGATGAGGACACGTGAGGTTTGACATTGTCGTGACCGCGCCACCGCGCGCGCAGGGTATAAGCGGCGGCTTTCGGTTGACGATTCCGCGTGAAAATCCCCTTGCGATTGCCGCCAACCCGCATGACCCCCTGACCGGTGGCGAAATCGGCGAAATTCCAGACATGTTCCCCGATCACCGCGTCGATACGGTCGAAGACGCGATGATGCATCTCCAGCAGCGCCGCCTGATATTCCTCGGTCCACATGGACGGCACCATCGCGTGCAAGCCCGGCATCGCATCGGCGCCATATTCGCTGACGATGATCGGCTTGCCGTATTTCTCAGCCCAGATGCGCAGCTCGGCTTCAAGCGCTTGCTCGGCGGCGATCAGGTCGCCGGAATTCCAATACCAGCCGTAATACCGATTGAGGCAGAGCACATCGACAAGATCGGCGATCATATCCTGATCGGGTCCGGAATGTTGCATGTTAACGACGGTCACCGGCCGCGACGGGTCAAGCCGTCGCGCTTCGTCCAGCAGCGGCACGAAATAGGGACGCGCACCCGCCGGCCGTAAATCCGGTTCGTTGGCGAGGCTCCACATCACCACGCAGGGATGATTGCGATCGCGGGCGATCAGTTCACGGATCGCCTGAAGATGGGTTTCCCGCGTGCGGGAGGAGACCGCGTCCTCGGCGTACAGCTCCGCCGGCACCGCCATCCCGCGGCTGAGACCGAGCGAAACATTCAATCCCACCGCGGCGGTTTCGCTGATGACGACAATGCCATGGCGGTCGGCGTAATCCAGCACTTCCTCGGCATAGGGATAATGCGAGGTGCGGAACGAATTGGCGCCGATCCAATCCATCAGCGCGAAGTCGTGCACCATCAGCGCGTCATCATGGGCTTTGCCGCGGATGGCGCTGTCTTCATGCTTGCCGAAGCCGTTGAAATAGAATGGACTGCCGTTGATCAGCAGCCGCGCGCCATCGACCGTCACCGTGCGCAGTCCCACCGGCAAGGTATAGTCATCACCATCGGGTAACGTAACGCGCAGTGTATATAGATACGCCGCGCCCGGCTGCCACGGGGTCGCATCGGGGACCACGAGAACGCCTGTCCGCGACCCGGCGCTGGCGACCGTTACCCCGTCCCGATCCAGCAATGACACCGCGCACGTGTCCGCGCCGTCCAGCGCGATGTCAAAACCAAGCTTACCAATACCGGCGGCGAAAGACGGGTTCACCACGATATCGGCGATATGGGATTTCGGTGTGCGGTACAGCCAAACCGAGCGATGCAATCCCGCGTAATTGAAGAAATCATGAAACACCTGCTGCACGCGCCGCCCATCCGCGTGGGTCACGACCTGACCGGGCGGAATGGTATGCCAGTGCAATTCGTTGTTGACACGAACCGTCAAACGATGAATGTCTCCTGGGCGGATCAGCGCGGTCACATCCGCCTCGAACGGCGTATAACCACCCTCGTGGCGCATGATTTCGATGTCGTCGAGCCACACCACCGCGCGATGGGTCGCCGCGTCAAATCGCGACATTATCCGGCTGCCGCGCCAACTGAGGGGCACGAAAACATTGGTTTCATACCATACGTCTCCGACATGATCCCGCAATGCCGGATCGGGAAACATATCGTTGAAACTGGCGGGCACCGGCATTTCGCGGGCATGGTTCAATACCACGCTGCCAAGCGCGTTCGGATCGGCGGCGAAACGCCACAGACCGTTGAGGCAACGGCGTTCCCGGGCGCGATTTTCGATCGGACGAAGCATTGCCGTGCTTTCTGATGTGCGGACTGACTTCTACGCGCTGATGGGTGTCGGGCCAAGGCTCAGGGCGCTGCCCTGAAACCCGCCAAAGGGCGAGGCCCTTTGGGATCTGTCCATTTGCTCCCGTCATGAAGGAAGGCCATCCATGACGTATCGACCGTCGAGTAGGCCCTCCTTCATTCCGGGAGCAAACCCACGGGATCCAAGTTCTATCGCCCTTGGTGAAGGTCCAGGAGGCAAAGTCTCCTGGTGGGGTCCCGGGGTAAAACCCCGGTCCTCGCTACCCGTTTTGTCCAACGTGAACGCCATGGTAGAATCTCATTGACAAGAACCCAGGGAGAACCCGCGATGCGGATCGTCGACGCCCAAATTCACCTGTGGGGCACGGGTCTGCCGAGTAATATGTCACATTGGCAAAGAACCGCCTTCCGGCCCGCCGAGGCGATCGCGTTGATGGACGAAGCCAGTGTGGACGCGGCCGTGATCCATCCGCCGGGCTGGGATCCCGGCTCCACCGAAATGGCCTTCGCCGCCGTCCGCGATTATCCCGGCCGCTTCGCGATCCTGGGGTCGTTGCCGCTCGAGGACGCATCCTCCCGCGCGCGTATCGCCGGATGGCGGAAACAGCCGGGAATGCTAGGCTTACGTTACACTTTCTTGCACGATCCCGCGCGGCAATGGTTGCGCGACGGCACGCTCGACTGGTTGTGGTCAGCTTCTGAGGCCGCGGGAGTACCGATCGCGATGCTGGCAACTGATTCATTACGGGATATCGCCGGAATCGCGAAACGCTTTCCCGGTCTTCGCCTCACCATCGATCATTTGGGCGGGCGCGGTGGCATGACGACATTGAAAGACGATGCCGCGATGGTGCATATGCCTGACCTTCTGGCACTCGCGCGCTGCCCGAACGTGGCCGTCAAAGCGACGGGTCTGCCGGGTTATTCCTCCGAGGCCTACCCGTTTCCGGTCATGGGCGCCTACCTCCGCCAGGTGTTCGACGCGTTCGGTCCGCACCGCGTGTTCTGGGGCACCGATATTTCGAAAATGCCGTGCTCCTGGCATCAATGTGTGACCATGTTCACCGAACACGCACCCTGGATGAGCGACGCCGATCGACGCCTGGTCATGGGCGAGGCGGTGCGTGCGTGGTGGGGCTGGGATAAAAACGAAGGAGCAACGTCATGAACACCAACGGATTACCGGTCGCGGTCGTGATCGGCGCGACATCGAAATGGCAATCGGACGGACGTAACACGCGACTCGCGCACGGCAAGACCCTCGACGACCGGAACTTGCCGGTGGGCATCCGCTGGGGCGTGGGCGGGGCGATCGCGCAGAAATTCGCCAAAGAAGGCTTCTTCACCGTGCTGACCACGCGCATTGCGTCCAACGCCTCGGCGTTGGCGGAAGCGATCCACGCGCAAAACGGATCCTGCATG
>JAYVXQ010000466.1:0-11034 GCA_043785025.1 Acetobacteraceae bacterium | reverse complement strand
GGTTTCGGAGAAATCCGGGTATACGCGCCCAGGGTTGGTGTGGCGGCGGGCGCAAAACCAAAAGGATACCCGGATTTCGGAGAGATCCGGGTATATATGATTAACGCGAGCCGCCGCCTCGCGTTTCGAATGACGAACGCGGCCCATGTCGCGTCACGGGAGAAAACGACATCCAATGACCACACGCCGCACCCGCATGCTCCGCTTCGGCCTGCTGGTCCTTGTCCCCCTGTTGGTCGCCATCGGCGGCGCCATCGCCTGGCAGCGCGGCGGCCGCTACGTCAGCACCGAGAACGCCTATGTCAAAGCCGACATCGCGCAAATCTCGCCCGAGGTCGCGGGCCGCGTCGCCGAAATCGCCATCCGTGACCACGACCGCGTTAAAGCCGGCGACGTGCTGCTGCGCATCGACCCCGAGCCGTACCGCCTCGCCCTCGCGAAATCCACCGCCGCCCTCGACATCGCCCGCACCCAACTCGCCACCGCCCGCGCGCTCTGGAAAGAAACCCAGTCCGAATTGGGCGAGGTCGAGTCCCACGCCGCCTTCCTCACCCGCCAATTCCAGCGCCAGCAGGAACTCGCGACCCGCGGCGTCGTCTCCAACAGCAAACTGGAGGAAGCGCAGAACGAGGCCTCGATCGCGCAAGACCGCCTGATCGTCGTCCGCCGCCGCCTCGAACGCGTGCTCACCACCTTGGGCGGCGATCCCCGCATCCCGACCGACGATCATCCGATGGTGCGCGACAAAATGGCCGACCGCGATCGCGCCGCCCTCGATCTCGCCCGCACCACCCTCACCGCCCCGCTCGACGGCATCGCCGTCAGCATGAAAGTGCAATTGGGCGAGCAACTGAAAGCCGCCACGCCGTTATTCGTGATCGTCGCCGACCATCGCCCCTGGGTTGAGGCCAACATCAAGGAAACCGACCTCACCCACGTGCATCCCGGTCAAAAAGCCCGAATCGTGCTCGATACCTATCCGAACGAGATCTGGTTGGGCGAGGTCCTGAGTATCAGTCCCGCCGCCGGCTCGGAATTCGCCATCCTGCCGCCACAGAACGCCTCGGGCAACTGGGTCAAAGTGGTTCAGCGCCTGCCGGTGAAAATCCGATTGATCCCGCATGACAACGAACCGGTGCTGCGCGCGGGCATGACCGCGACCGTCGATGTCGATACCGAACAAAAACGCAGCCTCGGGGCCACTTTGGGCGGGATATTCGGCCGCGGCAGCGCCAAAGCCGCCAGCCGGCCTTAAAAGTCAGGCGCTGGGAAAATCAGGCGTTCGCCAGCTCCCGCGCCAAATCAGCCCGATCCGCCAGGCTGTCTTTCACCCGGAACAGTAACGCCGCGTGATCCTGCTCCGACACCCCATCGCTACGCATCACGGCCCGGATCAGCGGATCGTTCAACAGGCAGGCCAAGGTCAGTGTGCCGAAAGTGGTCATGCACATGTCAGTCTCCATTCCGTTCGGGTCAACAGCAGCTGACCCCGCGCGGATGGCAATATCATGGTCAATTGCGGCGCGAATGTGCCGGTGAATGACAAAGCCGACAGATAAACCTCGCGAACTGTTGCGAAATAGCCACTATCGCCGCGTCCGCTCAAACCGGAACCGTCACGACGTGAACGATCCGCTCGGGCGACGCATGGATCCCCAGAATGCGCAAAGTCTGATCCCCGTACGCACGAAACACATGCGGCGTCATCGCCGGCAGCGCGATCATATCACCCGGCCCCAAACGTCGAGGGCTCGCCTCCTGCCCTTCCAGCCACGCCTCCATCTCGCCCTCCAGCACGAAAAGACATTCCACATAAGGATGCCAGTGCATCGGCGTCGCATAACCCGGCGCACAGGTTTGCACGCCGGTATAAATCGGCATGCCATCCTGACCGGTCAAACGGCGATACTCCGCCAGGGGACCGAACGGGACCGGCTCCACCTCCGCGGAACGGATGATTTTCGCGTCAGCCAGCGGCCGCATGGTCGTTCTCCTGTTTCAATCCGTGCACGTGACCAAATCGTTCACGCATCACCGAAGCCAGATCCAGTGACGAGGGCGCCACCGCCCCGCCGCCGCGCACCCTATAGGCCGCCGGATGCGCCGCCGCCACGGGCTCGCTCCCCGCCCGCAACGCGCGCGCCGCGTCCAGGATCAACCGGCGGAACCGGATCACACCCAGATCGGTCGGCCCCAGATGCTCGGTGGAGCGATCCGCGATCAACCCCTGACTGTCCTGGATCGCGGCGTCCTGTTCCGACACCCCCTCGATGCCGGTGAAATTCTCCGTCTTCTGCCGGTGGCGATCGATCAGATAGTCGTTCTCGCGCCGCCGCAGCGGGACATAACCCGCGTCGACCTCGGCGTGCACGCCCGATCCGGCGGCGAACCGCGCGCGCTCGGCCGTCGTCAGCGAACGCTCGGGATTCCACGTGTAATTGAAAATCCAGCACGACACATCGTCGATCGGCACCCAGCACTGACCGTGATAATTTTCCCCGCGAAACGCATTGGGGGTGAGCCCGTGATTGGGCATCAGAAACTGGCTGATCCGCCAATACGTCTGGCCCGTGTCCCCGCGCCGCGCCGCCCCCAACACCAATCCCGCCGCGTGTTCGTCGATGGTGAAGCGCGGCGCGCCATCCGCGCGCATCCATCGCACGGTATCGCCGTCCGAGGACACTTTCGCCATCAACCGCGCCGTCACCTCGGCCGTATCGGACACCGGCATGTGCAAAAACGAGAAATGCGCCGTGTCCAGCCCGCCCTCGCACGCCTGAGCCCAATTGCATTGTTGTAACTTTTTCGATACGAACACGTGCTGTGACGGCAGCGTCATGAATTCCAGCATCGGCGGCTCCGGCCGGTGCTCGCGCGGTCCCAGATAAGCCCACACGAAACCGCCCGCCTCATGCACCGCGCAGGCGCGCACATGCACATGGTCTCGCGTCTTATCCCGCGCCGGTCCCGCCTCCATCGTCGGCAGATCGACGCAGCGCCCGTCCAGTCCAAATTTCCAGCCGTGATAGGCGCAGCGGATCCCCCCGCCTTCATTGCGGCCAAAGAACAGATCGGCACCCCGGTGCGGACACCGCGGCGCCACCACCCCAACCCGCCCATCGGAGGCGCGGAAGACCCGGAAATCCTCCCCCATCACGGTGATGCGCAACGGCGCGCCGTCCGGTTCCGGCAGTTCCGCGCTCAGGGCCACGGGATGCCAGAACCGGCGGAACAAAGACCCCATCGCGGTCTCAGTTCCGGTACGCGTCAGCAACACATTGTCCTCGGCGCTCAACATGATATATGGTTTCCTTACAAACGAAACCGTCCCGGAGCGATCAGCGCGATCGCCGCGCCGGCGTCCCCGGGATCGCGGCAAAGCACCAGATCCGCGACCAGGCTTCCCGCCGCGGGCGCCGTCTGGATGCCGTAACCGCCCTGACCCGCGCACCAGAAAAACCCATCCCCGCCCGCCTCCCATCCGAACGCCAGATGTCCATCAGGGGCGAACGTCCGCAACCCAGCCCATGCGCGTTCGACCCGGCGCACGGTGATGTCCAGCATCTGGGTCATCCGATCGATGCCGATCGCGACGTCCAGCTCCTCGGGTTGCACGTCATGCGGATGTGTCGGCGTCTCATCGGCGGGCGAGACCATCAGCCGCGTCCGCGCCTCCGGCCGCGCATACCATTTCTCGCTGACATCCAGCACCATCGGCCAGTTTTCCACATCCCACGGCGAGGGATCGATGATCGCCGCCGTCCGCCGCCTGGGCACCAGACCGATCGGCGCCACCCCCGCCAGCGCCGCGACCTCGTCAGCCCATGCTCCCGCGGCATTGACCACGACACCCGCCTCGAACACGGCACCGGACGCGGTTGCGACCCGCCACGCCCCATCGACGCGAGAGATCGCGCCGGCCCGCTGACGCAACGCCAGCACGCCGCCATGACGCGTCATTTCGCGCAGAAATCCCTGATGAATCGCGCTGACATCCATGTCGAACGCGTCATCCTCGACCGCCGCGCCCGCCGTCACGCCCGGGCGCAACGCGGGCAGCATCGCCTCCGCCTCAACCACCCCGACCGCCCGCATCCCTGATCCCTGGGCCAGCGCGGCGGCCAGATCCGGCAGCTCCGCCGCCGTCGCCAAAAACAGCACGGGACGCCGGCGCATTAACGGCACGCTCGCGAACCCATCCGGCGGCGCCTCAAAAAACCCGCGCGACAGCCGCGTCAGCCGCCGCACATCCTCCGGCCCATAATTCGCCGTCCACAGCGCCGCCGAGCGTCCGGTCGTGTGATACCCGGCGGCGTCCTCCGCCTCCAGCAGCGCCACGCGCCGGTGTGGCGCCAAAAACGCCGCCGCCGAGGCCCCCGCCATCCCCGCCCCGATCACGATGATGTCGAAAACCCGCCCGGTCATGCGCGCATCCCACGATACATCATGTCTTTGTGCCACATCCCCCGCCCCTCGTCTCGCATGGGCTCGCGAAACCGATGCAACCTTTTCGCCGTCTCGCGCATTGATGACCCCGCCACGCGCCGGAGAGCGGAAACCAATAGCGCGGAAAACAGTAATTTTTCGTAATGTTTCGCGACGATCAAAAAAACCCCGGGGAAAGCATCCAGCCCGAGGAAAACATCCATACGGTACGCGGGGAACCATCCCGCGATCGTTGACGTTCACCATCGCCGCCACGGTGAACGGTTGGATACTTTATCTCAGAGGATTGTCGATCCAATGCGACTGTTCCAAAGCCCGCCTCGATCATCCTCCTACCACAGCATAACCCGTGCGTCATGAACATCGCCCATCCGATGCCGGGCCCCGCGCTGAAAACCCGCGCCGCCTCTCCCGCGATGAAAGTTTATTATCTGCATCCGCTGCTCGCGGGCCCGATCGCGGCATGGCCGAACCATTTCGCGCGAGTCCGCGCCATGGGCTTCAGCCACGTCCTGATCGCGCCGCCGTTCCAGCCCGGACGGTCCGGTGATCTGTTCCTCACCGCCGATCATGACCGCCTGCATCCCGCCCTTGGCGATGGCGACGCGACCACCGCGCTTTACAAAGTCGCGGCCATGGCGCGCGCGCATGATCTCGCCCCGCTGCTCGACATCGTGCTCGACCGGGTCGCCGTCGAATCGCCTCTTGCCCCGCCATGGGTCGATGACGGACATCCGCCCGATCCAAGGCTGCCCCCATCCCTCCGCTTCACCGCCACCCTTAAAGTTGACACCGCGGACGTGTTCGACGGCTGGCGCGACCGCCTGATCCGCTGGCTCGACGCCGGCATCACGGGGTTCCGCTGCGAGGCCGCCCATCGCGGCCCGGAATCCGTCTGGACCGCGCTGATCCACCAGGCCCATGCGCATGACCCCGCCGCCATTTTCATCGCCTGGACCATGGGCGCGCCCATGGCCGCCGTCCGCCGCCTCGCCCCCTGCGGCTTCGACCTCGCGGCCTCCTCCTCCTGGTC
Source organism: Acetobacteraceae bacterium (assembly GCA_043785025.1). GTDB lineage: Bacteria > Pseudomonadota > Alphaproteobacteria > Acetobacterales > Acetobacteraceae > Rhodopila. Next base: position 5,555 of record JAYVXQ010000466.1, on the reverse strand, counting down.
ATGGGATTTCGCCGCCGACTGGCTGGAAGCCGACACCACCGCCATCGCCTCCGTCGGCCGGGTTCTGGCCATGCCCGAGGCCCCCTTCGCCCCCCGCGTCACCTCCCGCCAGGCGAGCCGCCGCGCCTTGGCATTCGCCTCTCGCTTCGGCGAGGCCTGGCTCATGCCCATGGGCTTCGAATACGGCGCCATAACCCCGCTCAACCCCGCCGGCGGCCATCCCGCCAGCTTCGACGCGCTGCTGGCCGCGCCGCGCTTCGACCTGACCGCCGAGGTCGCCGCCGCCAACATGTCTCGCGACACGCTGCGCGACACCGGCCGCGGCACCGTCATCTCCGCCCCGCACGCGCCCGTGGCCGCGATCACCCGCACCGGCGGCGGCAAGGCCTGGCTGCTGCTCGCCAACCCCAGCCTGGACCAGTCCGCCACGTCCCCCGTCACCGCCCTGCTGCCCAGAGTAGCCGAGGTCATGAGCACCGCCGACCTCCATCACACCAACATCATTTCCCTGGGACCAGGGGAGGTGCGCGCGATCACCGGCATCCCCCCCATCCCGATCCTGTCGCCAAAATCCCCCGGCCGCGCCATCGCCGCCGCCATCACCGCCCCCCGGATCGCGATCGAAAATATCGAGCCCTCGGTCGATGGCGGCCGCTTTCCCGCCAAACGCCGCGTGGGGGAGGTTGTGACGATCACCGCCGACATCATCGGTGACGGCCACGACCACCTCGCCGCCGTGCTGCTGTGGCGCACCGCGGATAAAGTCGCCTGGCGCGAACTGCCGATGCACGACCTTGGCAACGACGTCTGGTCCGCCGATCTGCCGCTGGACCGTCCGGGCCGCGTGCAATTCACGATCGAGGCCTGGTACAACGGCTTCGGCACATACCGCGACGCGCTGGTGAAACGCCGCTCCGCCGGCGCGCCGCTCGAACTTCAGGACGGCATGGCGATCGTCACTGACGTCGCGACCGCCACCGGCAATCCCGCCATCGAAACATTACGCGCGCGATTGCAAGCCACTGGGGACGAGAACCGCTGCGCGCTGCTGCTGTCCGAGGCCACGGAAACCCTCTTGCGCGCCGCCGACCCCCGCGCGTTCCGCGTCCGCCACGCCACACCCCTGGCACTGGACGTCGACCGCCGCGCCGGATCCTTCGCGAGCTGGTATGAACTGTTTCCCCGCTCCCAAAGTGGGACGCCGCTGCGCCACGGCACTTTCCGCGACGTCATCGCCCGCCTGCCCGCCGTGCGCGACATGGGCTTCGACGTGCTGTATTTCCCGCCCATCCATCCGATCGGACAGAGCAACCGCAAAGGCCGCGACAACAGTTTACGGGCTGAGCCCACCGATCCCGGCAGTCCCTATGCCATCGGCTCCCCCGAAGGCGGTCACGACGCCATCCACCCTCAACTGGGCTCGTTCGACGATTTCCGCGCCTTGCTTCAGGCGGCGGAACGATGCGGCCTGGAAATCGCCCTGGATTTCGCCATCCAATGTTCCCCCGATCACCCCTGGCTGAAACAGCATCCGGAATGGTTCGCCTGGCGCGCCGACGGCACCGTGAAACACGCCGAGAACCCGCCAAAAAAATACGAGGACATCGTCAACGTCGACTTCCACGCCAAGGCCGCCCAACCCGCCTTGTGGCTGGCGCTGCGCGACATCGTGCTGTTCTGGGTCAATCAGGGCGTGCGCATCTTCCGCGTCGACAATCCCCACACCAAACCGCTCCCTTTTTGGGCCTGGATGATCGCGGATATTCGCGACCGCCATCCCGACGTGCTGTTCCTGGCTGAGGCGTTCACGCGCCCGAAAATGATGTACCGCCTCGCCAAAATCGGTTTCTCGCAGTCCTATACCTACTTCACCTGGCGCGACACCGCACCGGAAATGCGCGCCTACATGACCGAACTGACGACCACCGCGCCGCGCGAATTCTTCCGCCCGCATTTCTTCGTCAACACCCCCGACATCAACCCGATCTTTCTGCACAATTCCGGCCGTCCCGGCTTCCTGATCCGCGCCGCGTTGGCCGCCCTGCTGTCCGGTCTCTGGGGCGTCTATAACGGCTTCGAACTCTGCGAATCCGCGTCATTACGCGGCCGCGAGGAATATCGCGATTCCGAAAAATACGAGATCCGCGGCTGGGACTGGAACCGTCCCGGCAATATCATCGCCGAGATCCGGCAACTCAATCACATCCGCCGCACCAATCCCGCTTTGCACACGCATCTGAACATCACGTTCGCCAACAGCGAAAACGATGACGTGCTGTGCTTCATCAAAACCTCACCTTGCGGCGATAACATCATCGCCGCCGCGATCAGCTTCGATCCCGTGAACCCGCGCCGTACCGTCATGACGCTACCACCCGGTTCCGCCTGGATCGCTGAAGACCTGATGCGCGGCACCACGGAATATTGGCCCGGCGGGACACGAATCATCGATCTCGATCCGAACCAATCGCCCTTTGCCATATGGCGTCTCCGACCCGACGAAAGAACCGTATGATCATGGGTAAAATATTTCGCGCGAAACAGCATCCGATTCAGGAAAACGCCGATCCGCTTTGGTATCGCGACGCGATCATCTATCAGTTGCATGTGAAATCATTCGCCGATTCCAACGGTGACGGCATCGGCGATTTCGGCGGCCTGATCGCGCGGCTCGACTACATCGCCGACCTCGGCGTCGACGTCATCTGGCTGCTGCCCTTCTACCCCTCGCCACGCCACGACGACGGCTACGACATCTCCGATTATCGCGGAGTTCACCCCGATTACGGCACCATGGCCGATCTGCGCCGCTTCATCGACGGCGCGCATGATCGCGGTATCCGCGTCATCACCGAGCTGGTCATCAACCACACCTCCGACCAGCACCCCTGGTTTCAACGCGCCCGCGCCGCCAAACCCGGCTCCGCCTTTCGCGACTTCTACGTCTGGTCCGACACCGATCAGGCCTACGCCGGCACCCGCGTCATCTTCGTCGACACCGAAAAATCCAACTGGACCTGGGACCCGGTCGCCAACGCCTATTACTGGCACCGTTTCTATTCCCACCAGCCCGACCTGAATTTCGACAATCCCCGCGTCCTGCGGGAGGTCCTGGCGATCATGCGCTTCTGGCTCGACACCGGCGTCGACGGCCTCCGCCTCGACGCCGTCCCCTACCTCGTCGAACGCGAAGGCACCAACAACGAAAATCTGCCGGAAACCCACGCCATCCTGCGCCAGATCCGCGCCGAACTCGACACCTATGCACCCGGCCGCATGCTGCTCGCCGAGGCCAACCAATGGCCCGAGGACGCCCAACAATATTTCGGCGCCGGCGACGAGTGCAACATGTCGTTCCACTTCCCGCTCATGCCGCGTTTGTATATGTCGATCGCGCGCGAGGACCGCCTGCCGATCACCGACATCATGCGCCAAACCCCCGCGATCCCGGAAAACTGCCAATGGGTCGTGTTCCTGCGCAACCACGACGAGCTCACTCTCGAAATGGTCACCGACAGCGAGCGTGACTACCTCTGGAACGTTTACGCCGCCGACCGCCGCGCCCGCATCAATCTGGGCATCCGCCGCCGCCTCGCCCCTTTGATGGAGCACGACCGCCGCCGCATGGAACTCATGACCGGATTATTGCTGTCGATGCCCGGTACCCCGGTGATTTATTACGGCGACGAAATTGGCATGGGCGACAACGTCTATCTCGGCGATCGCGACGGCGTGCGCACCCCGATGCAATGGTCGCCCGACCGCAACGGCGGCTTCTCCCGCGCCAGTCCCGAAAGCCTCGTGTTGCCGCCGATCATGCACCCGGTCTACGGCTACGCCTCGGTCAATGTCGAGGCGCAGGCCGGCGATCAGCATTCCCTGCTGAACTGGACACGGCGATTGCTCGCGGTCCGGCGCAATCGCCGCGCCACCTTCGGCCGCGGCGCGCAGGTGTTTCTCTACCCCGCCAACCGCAAAATTCTCGCCTTTCTGCGCGAATATGAAGGCGAAACCCTCCTGTGTGTCAGCAACCTCGCGCGCACCGCGCAGGCCGTCGAACTCGATCTGTCCGCCTTCGCCGGCCGCGTTCCGGTCGATCTGTTGGGCGGCACCCCCTTCCCCGCCATCGGCCAGCTCACCTACCTTCTCACCCTGCCGCCTTACGCTTTCTTCTGGTTCATCCTGGCGACCGAGGCCGATCTGCCCGGCTGGCGCGTCCCCGCGCCGGAACAAATGCCCGACCTCACCACCTACGTCCTGCGCCGCGGCTTACGTGAAATCCGCGACGAAAAACCCGGTGCCATGCTCGAATCCGAAACCCTGCCCGCTTACCTCACGGCCCGCCGCTGGTTCGCCGCCAAGGATAAAACGATCGAGGCCGTGCATCTGTCCCACGTCGCCACGATGACCCACGGCACTGACGAATTTCTCCTCGCCGACTGCGATGTCGTCCTCATCAAAGGCGGCGCTGAAACCTACCAACTCCCCCTCGGCATCGCCTGGGAGGACGGCCAGACCAGCGCGCTGCCGCAACAAATGGCGCTGGCCCGCATCCGCCAGGGCCGCCGCGTCGGCTGGCTGACCGACGCCTTCACCCAGGACGGTTTCGCCCATGAAATCATCAATTTGATGCGCACCTCGCAATCGATCGCCTTCGACGGCGGCGAACTCCGCTTCACCCCCACCGCCGGCTTCGACGCCGCCGATATCCCGCCCGACGCCGCGATCCGCCGCCTGCCCGCCGAGCAATCCAATTCCTCCCTCATCCTCGGCACCGCCGCGATCCTGAAATTACTCCGCCGCGGCGAACCCGGCATTCATCCTGAAATCGAAATGTCCGCCTACCTCACCGCCAACGGCTACACCAACAGCCCGCCGTTATTGGGCGTCGTCACCCGCCATCACGACAAGGCCGAACCCCGCGCCATCGTCGTCCTGCAAGGTTTCGTCCGCAACCAGGGCGACGCATGGGCGTGGTCGCTCGACACGCTCAGCCAACTCGCCGACGAGCAGGCCGTGCTGGACGACGACGCGCCGGAGGAACCCGCCGCCTCCAACATCTACGTCGCCTTCGCCCATGTCATCGGCACACGTCTCGCGGAACTGCACGCCGTCCTGGCGGGTCCCACCGAGGATCCCGCGTTCAAACCCGAGCGCGTCACCGCGGCCGACACCGCCGCATGGGCCCGCGAAGTCACCGCCCAAACCCGCCAGGCCCTGAACGCCATTGCCGCGGTCGAAACCTGGTCCGACCTCCACGCCGCCGCGGACGCCGCATACCTTAAACAACACGGCGCGGCCCTCATTAAGCAAATCCCCGCTCTCGCCGCCGCCGCCCAAAATCAATCCAAAACCCGCGTCCACGGCGATTTCCACTTAGGCCAGGTCCTCATCGCGCAAGGCGACGCCATCCTGATCGATTTCGAGGGCGAACCGGCCCGCACCCTCGACGAACGCCGCGCCAAATTCGCGCCCATCAGCGACGCCGCCGGCATGCTGCGCTCCTTCGACTACGCCCGCGCCGTCGCCTCCGCCGGCCGCGCCGCCATGACCCC
>JAYVXQ010000465.1:0-3428 GCA_043785025.1 Acetobacteraceae bacterium | reverse complement strand
CCTGGACCGCAATCCATTGGCTTCGCCATGAGGGAGGGCCATATCGGAAGTTGCAACGCCCTCGCTGGCCCTCCCTCATGGCGAAGCCACCCAATGGGTCAAGGGGCCACCGCCCCTTGCGGAGGTCCAGGAGGCAGAGCCTCCTGGTCGGGGTTCGGGGCGAAGCTCCGACTTTCTTTCCGTCACCCGCCCCGGCGCCGCCTACAGCCCCTCGAACAGCGCCGTGGTGATGTAACGCTCCCCGAACGAGGGAATGATCGTCACGATCCGTTTGCCCGCCATCTCCGGCCGGGCGGCGAGTTTCAGCGTGGCGGCCAGCGCGGCGCCCGACGAAATACCAGCGGGAATGCCCTCGGTTTTCGCCAGACGGCGGGCGGCGGCGAAGGCTTCCTCATTTTCGACGGTGATGATCTCGTCGATCGCTTTCACATCCAGAATGTCGGGGATAAAGCCCGCGCCGATGCCCTGGATCGGTTGCGGCGCCGGTTTGCCGCCCGACAGAACCGGACTGGCGGCGGGTTCGACCGCGATCATTTTCAACGAGGGACGCCGCGGTTTCAACGCCTGCGCGATCCCCGTCAGCGTCCCCCCGGTGCCAATGCCCGAAACGATCGCATCGACCTCCCCCGCCGTGTCGTACCAGATTTCCTCGGCCGTGGTGCGGCGATGGATGTCGGGATTGGCCGGGTTCTCGAACTGGCCGGCGATGATGGATCCGGGGTGCTCGACCTGGAGCGCGATGGCTTTGGCGATGGCGCCTTTAACGCCCTCGGCGCGCGGGGTCAGCACGACCTCGGCCCCCAGATAGGCAAGCATCTTGCGCCGCTCGATGGACATCGAGTCCGGCATCGTCAGGATGAGTTTATAGCCGCGCGCGGCGGCGACGAAAGCGAGGCCGATGCCGGTATTGCCCGACGTCGGCTCAATGATGGTACCGCCGGGGTGCAGACGGCCATCCGCCTCGGCGGCGAGGATCATGTTGAGGCCGATCCGATCCTTGACGCTGGCGAGCGGATTGAAGAATTCCAGCTTGAGACAAATATCGGCCTTTATGCCATCCTCGGCGGTGATGTTGGGAATGCGCACCAACGGCGTGTTGCCGATGGTTTCGACGATGCTGTCATAGATGCGCCCGCGCAGCGGACGATCAAGGACGATCGATTTTGGCCGTGACGCCATTGGGAGCCTCCCGTGAAAAAATTTATGCGGCATCATAAACAGTCCGATTTGCGCCGCAAGGCAAGCCGGGGAAGGAGTTTCTCCCACGGGGCCATGACGCGCCGGGATTTCGCGCGCGGCGAGGCTCGGACGAAACACCCGCGCCGGTGCCGGACGTCAAACCAACACACTCCCGAAAACGCTCCCCCGAGACAAAGCGGGCGCCGCGTGGCAGGATCGGATCATCATGCATCAGCTTCTGCTCTTACGGCATGCCAAGTCCTCCTGGTCTGTTCCGTCCGGGGATGCCGCCGCCTCGTCCGATCGGGAACGCCCGCTGAACGCGCGCGGACGCCGCTCGGCCGCGCTGCTGCGCGAGGCGATGCGCGGTCTGGGGCTGGCACCGGATCTGATCCTGGTGTCACCCGCGGCGCGCACGATGGAAACCATGTTCGCGCTGGAGCCGTGGGATGACACGCCGCTGATCGATCCGCTGGATGAGCTGTATCTCGCCAGCGAGGAACAACTGCTGGAAACACTGCGGGCGGTGGCGGAAACCGTGCGCACGGTGCTGATGATCGGCCATAATCCGGGCATGCACGATCTGGCGATGACGCTGACGGATCGGGTGGGATCGGCGGATAAATTGGTGTACAATGTGATGGCGGGCTATCCGACCGCGACCCTGGTCGAATTCTCGCTGGCGGGACCCTGGGCGCGCCTGAACGCCGGGGGCGGGCGATTGTTGCGCATGCTGACGCCGCGGATGCTGGACGGGGTGGAATAGGTTTTGATCCTGACGCTCGCCCTGGATCCCGCCGACGCCGCCCGACTGCCTCGCCTGCCGCTGATGAAAACCGCGCGATCCGGACGCGCGCGGAGTCAAACCGCGCGCATGGTGTGGCACGACACTCTGGGCCGCGATCTGGCGGCGATGGGCTTGTCGGTGGTGGAGGAACGGGCGGTCTGGCGGCTGATACGCCATGTGCCGCTTCCAGCCGATCTGTTTCCGCCCGCGACCGATCACCGTGTCATCGCCGAGGCCGCGACCGCCCATGCGCTGCCGCTGGATCACGCCGCGGCGCTGACCCCGGTCGCGGCGTTCGTTGGGCGGCGGATGGTCACGACGCTGTCGATCGAAAGCGAGACCGTCACGATGACGCTGCTGGATGGCGCGTTGCGCGCCGTCGCCGCTGAAAGGCCGCTCGCCCGGCTGATCCTGGACGGACCAGACGCGGCGGTGCGCGTCCTGATCCTCGCGCTGAATGAACAGGTCGCGCTGTCGGTGCCGGATCATGGGCTGGCGGCGCTGGCGATCGCACTGGCGGACGGATCCACGACCGGCCCGCGGCGGTTGGGCGCGCCGGAGCTGGCGGCCGATCTCGTGTCGCCGCGCGACGCGTTTGTGCATATCATCAGCCATTTGGCGTGTGTCATCAACCATTGGGCGCCGATCGTCGCCGACGCGGCGTCGGGACCCGAGCCGGTGCATCAGATCCGGGTGGCGGTGCGGCGGGCGCGCTCGGCCATCGCGGTGTTCGCCGCTTCGATGGAGCCCGCGGCACTGGTCTTCGCCGCCGCGGGTCTGAAACATTTGAGCGGCGGATTGGGTCCGGCGCGGGACTGGGATGTGTTCGTGACCGAAACGGCCGCGACGGTCGAGGCGGCATTGCCCGGACGCGCCGATGTGGGGGCGTTGGCGCGGGCCGCGAGCCGGAAGCGGCACGCCGCGCGGGCGGCGCTGGCGGCATGGCTGCGCGCACCCGAATTTCGCGTCCTGACGCTGGAACTGGCGTGCCTCGCGGCCCGGACGGATGCCGCGCGCGACACGCCGGACCTGACGGCCTTCGCCGCCGCCGCTTTGGGTGCCCGGATGAAAAAATTGCGGCGCGACGGCAAACGGCTGGAGCAGTTGGACGATCCCGCCTTGCACGTGCTGCGCCTGAAAGCCAAGCGCATGCGCTATGCCGCCGAGTTCTTCGCCCCGTTATTTCCGCGCAAAGCCACCGATCGTTTCATCGACCGGCTGGCGGCGTTGCAGGAGCGTTTGGGCGTATTCAACGATACGGCGGTGGCGGAAGCCTTGTTGGGCCAGCTAGCCGCCCGCCCGAGCCATGCGGCGGGCATCGTACTGGGCTTTACCGCGGCGCGGGGGGGACGCATCCGGCCAAGGATCCAGCGCGCATGGGCCCGGCTGGCGGACCGGACCGCGTTCTGGGAATGACGCCAGCGGCCCCTGGTATGGCGCGCTGGGTTGACGGACCTCGGCG
>JAYVXQ010000464.1:0-11062 GCA_043785025.1 Acetobacteraceae bacterium | reverse complement strand
CGCCGCCGCGCGCGCCCTCGGCCTGACCTTGCCGCAAACCTACATCTACGTCCTGCTGCCGATGGCGCTGCGGATCATTCTCCCACCCCTGACCTCGGAACTCATCAACACCATCAAGAACACCTCAGTCGCGCTCACCATCGGCCTCGCCGAACTCACCGCCCGCGCCCGCGCGGTGCAGGAGTTCTCGTTTCAGGTGTTCGAGGCCTTCGCCGCCGCCACCCTCGGCTATCTGATCATCAACCTGATCGCCACCTTGGGTATGCGCTGGATCGAGCAGCGGACGCGCGTACCCGGCATGGCCACCTGATCGTGATCGGCGCTTTCGATGTCGATGTGATCTGGCGCTCGCTGCCCTATCTGTTCCTCGACGGCATGCGTTTTACCCTGACCCTCACAGCGCTTTCCGCGTTGGGTGGGGTCATCCTCGGCACCGCGCTGGCACTGCTGCGCCTGTCGGGTGGACCCATCGTCGCGGGCATCGTCACCGCTTATGTCAACCTGATCCGCGCGCTGCCCTTGGTCTTGGTGATCTTCTGGTTCTACTTCATGGTCCCCTATATCGGCCAGTTTCTGACCGGCGCCGCCCGTCCCGTCGCCGTCGGCGCCTTCGCCTCGTCCTTACTGACCTTCATCGCGTTCGAGGCGGCTTATTTCAGTGAAATCATCCGCGCCGGCATCCGCTCCGTCTCGCCCGGTCAGGCCGCCGCCGGCACGTCATTGGGATTGACTTATGCACAGGTCATGATCCACGTCGTCCTGCCTCAGGTGTTTCGCGCCATGCTGCCGATCCTGCTCACGCAAACCATCATCCTGTTCCAGGACACGTCACTGGTCTATGTCCTGTCGATCACCGACTTCCTCGGCGCCGCCACGAAAATCGCCCAACGCGACGGCCGTCTCGTGGAGATGTACCTCTTCGCCGCCGCCGTCTATTTCGCGATCAGCTTCACCGCCTCCCAGGCCACCGCCGCGCTCAAACGCCGGGTGGAAATCATCCGATGACGATCATCTCCATGGACCGCGTCACGAAATGGTACCGTCCGGGCGCCCCGGTGTTGAAAGCATGCAGTCTGTCCGTCGCGAAAGCCGAGGTCGTGGTCGTCTGCGGCCCCTCCGGCTCCGGTAAATCCACCCTGATCAAATGCATCAACGCGCTCGAACCGTTTCAATCCGGTACCATCACGGTCGACGGCACGACACTCAATGAACGCGGCGCCAACCTGTCCGCGCTCCGCGCCCGCGTCGGCATGGTGTTCCAACACTTCGAGCTTTTTCCGCATCTGCGAGTCATCGATAATCTCCGTCTGGCACAGCGAAAAGTCCTGCGCCGCTCGCAACAGGCCGCCACCGCCCGCGCGCTGACCCTGCTCGATCGCGTCGGTCTCGCCGATTTCGCCGACCGCTACCCCGGCCAACTCAGTGGCGGCCAGCAACAGCGCGTCGCCATCGCCCGCGCCCTCGCGATGGACCCCGTCGTCATGTTGTTCGACGAGCCCACCAGCGCCCTCGATCCTGAAATGGTCGGCGAAGTGCTGGACGTCATGATCGCCCTCGCGTCTGAGGGCATGACCATGATGGTCGTCACCCATGAAATGGGTTTCGCCCGCCAGGTCGCCGATCGCGTGATCTTCATGGACGCCGGCGAAATCGTCGAGGACGCCTCCAAACAGTCGTTTTTCAACGGCGCTGTCGGCGAACGCGCGAAACATTTTCTGTCGCGCATTCTCACGCATCATCCGGGATGATCTTTATCAGCGCCTGAAAACGCGCTACCCCAGACGCACTCACCGGAGAGACCCTCATGAATACTTTGACTTTTGATGGGGAACGGATCGTCAGCGAGGCAGCCCAAAGACATGGCGTCAGCTTCGACGCGGCCCTGACCCTGCTGCTCGCGATCTCGGCCGGCGGCGGGTCGATGGCGCAGTTCAGCCACCCGGAGTTGGGCGGCATGGGCCAATGGGCCCAGGGCGGCATGATCATGGTGGGCGATATGTTCAACCAGGGTCTGAAATACCGCGTCGATACGCTGTGCGACGATTTGGCGAATATCCTGCGCGCCAATTCGATTTTCGCGCCCCAGGTTCACAGCCAGACACAATACCAGGGCCACGCCACCGGCGGCGAGACCAGTCTTTACGTGTCCAGCGGCAATTGGTGGTCCAACGATCTGGGTCAGCCATCCTCGACCGGCGCCCAAAACGCCATGGCCTATGCCTGCTTCCCTGGCGTCCGCCGCCTCGCGATCCTGAACCACGGCATCGTCACGGTATACGATACCGGAAACCACCAGATCGGAGGATTTTCGCAACAGCAGGGCGGCGACCAATCGCTGACCTTCTCCAGCCAGTTCGGCACGATTCGCGTCAATGATTTGCCGGTCGTCAACGCCGCCGCGACGCCCTCACCCAAAAACCAGGACGATGTCTTCCGTGTGATCGAACAACTCGCCGACCTCCGCCAGAAAGGCGTGCTGACCGACGCCGAATTCGCCGCCAAGAAATCCGAACTGCTCAGCCGGCTTTGACAATATTACGTTTTTGAAATAACATCATGTTGGAAATCGCCTCCGACGGCGGCCAGACCGAGCTTTCCTCGCGGATTTCCAACACATCGCACCCCGCCTCCCGCGCCAGCGCCAGCACGTCGTACTGGGCTGGCAAATGCACCTCCATCAAATCCCGAGGCGGCGCCGCGAGATACGCCGCGGCATCAAACCCGTACCCCCTCACATAGGTCGGAATCTGAAACAAACTCACCCCTCCTGGACTCAACATCGCGAACATCCGCCGCAACATCATCGCCATGATCGGCGGTGGATTATGTTGTAATACCAAATGACTGAACCAGAAATCGAACGGCGCGGTCATGCCGAAATCGGGCGCGTCCAGCAGCGTGAACCGCATATCGGAAAACCCGCGCCGCGCCGCCTCGTCACGCGCGACCTGTAAATGCGCCTCCGAAACATCGCATCCCGTCACGACCGCGCATCGTTCCGCCAACGGAAAACTGATCCGTCCAACACCGCAACCAAAATCCAGCACATGCGGAAATTGCTCCAGCGCCAAACCAGCCCGCGCCAGAGTCGCCAGAATCATCGCCAGATCCGCCTCGCCCGTCGCGTCGAACGCCGCCCGATTACCCGCCGCCCGATCCGGCGGAAATTCATCCTTGGCGGTCACCGACCAATGCGGCCGCTCCACCCCCATCTGATGCCATTTGCGCCGCACCAGCATCAGCAGCCGCGCCGCCGTATCGGCATCCACTTGCGTTTCGATCGCCAAACACGGCGCCGTCAGCGCCACCTTCGCGATGCCGCGCGGCATGGACAATTGAAACGCATGCGTCTCCATCACCATCCGCCGCATCACGTTCAGCGAAGGCAATGCGCGCATCTGGTCGATCAGACCGTCATCGGGCATCGCCTCATCCGTCAGCGCCCGCCACGCGATCCGCACCTCATCGACCGATAAAACCATCCCCCATTCAACACCCCGCCGTCGCGGCCTTCAAGCTGGACCGGCCGCGCCGAATGTGTTGCGCCGCGGCACGCCACGACAGGAGCCGCCGCCATGCCCATCACTGTGATCCGTTCCGCCGCCGTCGTGGTCGCCTGGATCGACGGGGCGCATGCCTATCTCAGCGGTGCCGATGTCGCCTTCGACGGCGGCGCGATCATTTTCGTCTGCTATCGGATCGTTCCATTATCGGTCACGGCATTTTCCTCGACGATCACCCCTCCACGCCCTGGCACACCGGCACCGATCTGGCCCGCCTCGCCGAAACCGGAACGACCGTGGCGCATTGCCCGACCGTCTTCGCCCGCCGCGGCATCACCTTGCGCGATTTCGGCCGCTATCACCGCGTCGGCGTGCGCATGGGCATGGGCACCGACACCTGTCCGCACAACATGCTGGATGAAATGCGTCTCGTTTCGTACCTGGCGCGAACCCAGGCGGGCAATCCACGCACCATGACCAGCACCGATCTCTTCAACGCCGCGACCATCGGCGGAGCGCGCGCTTTAGGCCGCGACGATATCGGACGCATCGCGCCAGGATGCCGCGCCGATCTGATCCTGGTCGACGTCACCCACCCGATGAAGCGCCCGCTGCACGATCCCATCCGCAACCTGATCTACGCCGCCGGCGATCGCGTCATCCGTTCGGTCTTCGTCGAGGGCCCCAAAATCGTCGATAACGGACGCGTTCTGACCATGGACTACCCCGCCGCCGCCGAGGCTTTATACGCAAACCGCCGCGCGCGTATAAAACGCGCATCAACAACGGCGCGCGACAAACGGCCATCGGCCACACCGATAGCACGACGCGATCCCCGTTCCGTCGATCGGCCATGATTCGAAACGAAGACCATCAACAATCATGAGGCGTCGCGGTCAAATTCCTGGGCCGGCGACCTTTCACCAACCTCCGTGAACCTCAATCTTCGCCGTGGTAAAAACCGGCCGCCCAACCACCGAGACCCCCGCACACCACATCAAAAGTCACCCCTCCCGCAACCCCGCCTCCCGCAATAACGGCAACACCCCCGCCAAAAACCCCGGCAACTCATCACGAAAATTCACGAACGACACCGTCGTCCCGGCGAATCCCGCCGCCGCCATCGCCACCATTTCCCCCGCGATATCCGCGGGCGTCCCCACCAAAGGATACGTCCCCGCCCCACCGGCGAATCGTTTCCGGTACAGATCATACGCCTCCGGATCATGCGATCGCGAAAATTGCCGCTTGCCCGCCATATGCGTATCCACCGCGCCGGTGTCCTCCATCGTGACCGCGTAACGCGCGTAATAATCCTCGGCCTCCGCCCGCGTCGGCCGGCACACGACATGGCACGTCGTCAACACCCCCAATCCCCGTTCACGCACCGCCATATCCTCGACATGCGCGCGGCCCGCCTCGATCCCGGTGAACGTCGTCAGCAAATAATCCGCCGTAACAGCCGCGAAATCCCGCCCCACCGGCGAAAACGCCGCGTTCAACACGACCGGACGAGGCCGCTGCACCGGCACTGGCAGCCCTGACACCCCCCGCAATTGGTAAAACCGCCCCTCGTAATCGAACGGCGGGCCGCCCGCGAACAGACGCGTCATCACCTCGGCCCACTCCAGACCTTGCGCGTAACGATCCTCGATCATCTCCAATCCGAACAGATCGAACTCCACCGGATTCCATCCGCAAACGATATTCAGTCCGGCCCGCCCGCCCGAGGCATGGTCGATCGTGCTCAACGCCTTCGCCGCGTAAACCGGATGGATCATCGGCACATGCACGGTGGAAAACAACCCGATCCGCTCCGTCACCCCCGCCAGAGCCGCCGCGAAGGTCAGCGTCTCGAAACTCGTCTCCCGGCTGTTGGTCTCGCCACCAAAACCTTTCCACCGCGCGATCGGCAGAAAGAACTCGATCCCCGCCCGATCCGCCATCTGAGCCGTCTCGACGATCTCGGACCAGATCGCCGGCCACCGCTCCGGCACGCGCGTCAGCGCCAGCCCGCCATCCGCGTTGGCCGCGAAGATCCCAAGCTTGAACCGGTTCGGGCCATGCAGCGGATGGGTCATTCCAGGCGCATCGCGATCGAGCGGGCATGCGCCCCCAACCCCTCCGCCTCGGCCAGCGTCACCGCCGCCGGTCCGATCCGCCCCAACGCCGCCCGATCCCCCGCCATCCATGTCGTGCGCTTCAGAAAATCATACACCGACAATCCGGAGGCGAACCGCGCCGTCCGCCCCGTCGGCAGCACATGGTTCGGACCGGCGACGTAATCGCCAACCGCCTCGGGACACCACGCCCCCAGAAAAATCGCGCCCGCGTGGCGGATCCGATCGAACAACGCCTCCGGGCCCGCGCCCATCAATTGCAAATGCTCGGGCGCCAGCCGATCCGTCAGGGTAACGGCCTCATCCCAGTTCCGAACGACGATCACCGCGCCATGCGCCTCCCAACTCGCGCGCGCGATCGGCGCCCGCGCCAAAGTCGAGAGTTCCGCGGTAACCCCGGCGATCACCGCGTCCGCGAAGCGCGCATCGTCGGTGATCAGGATCGACTGCGCCGCCTCGTCATGCTCCGCCTGCGCCAGCAAATCGACGGCGACGCGGCGCGGATCGTTGCCGCCGGACGCGATCACCACGACCTCCGACGGGCCGGCGATATTGTCGATGCCGACGCGTCCAAACACCTGGCGCTTGGCCTCGGCGACATAGGCGTTGCCGGGCCCGACGATCCGATCCACCGGCACGATCGTCGCCGTGCCCCAGGCCATCGCCGCCACCGCCTGCGCGCCGCCGACGCGATAGACCTCGGCCACACCCGCTTGCCGCGCCGCCGCCAGGACCAGCGGGTTCAGCACGCCATCCGGAGTCGGCACGCACATCGCGATCCGCCCCACCCCCGCCGTTCGCGCCGGGATCGCGTTCATCAGCACCGAGGACGGATACGCCGCCTTACCCCCGGGCACATAAAGCCCCACCGAGTCCAACGCGGTCCAGCGCATCCCCAACGTCATGCCGGCGGTGTCGGTCATCCGCAGATCGGCGGGCATCTGCGCCCGATGAAACGCCCCGATCCGCTCCGCCGCGACCTCCAAAGCCCGCATCTGCTCCAGGGGAACCGACGCGACCGCCGCGTCAATCTCGCTCGCGGACACGCGCAGCCGCTCCGCCGTCAGCGTCATCCGATCGAACGCGGCGGTATAACGTAGCAGCGCCGCGTCGCCTTGCGCCCGCACATCGGCGACGATCGCGCTGACCGCCCGGTCGACGCTTTCCGTCGTCTCCCGCGCCTGATGCAACAGCGCCAGAAATCCGGCTTCGAAATCGGGGGAGGCGGTGGCGAGGCGGATCATGCGGTGAAATCATCTCCACTCGGTCGAATACGGACTGATATTGGCTTAAAACCTTATCTCACGCGCTGGTCGGGGTTGAAATACCCGCCAACATTCCCGATTATCCGGAATATCCGTAATAGATGATCGGACTGATGATGATCCGCGTAACCTCGACCGAGTTCAGCAAGGAAGTGGGCCGTTATCAGGACGCCGCCCTCGCTCAGCCCGTGGTTGTGACGCGCAACGGCCGCGATCGAACGGTTATGATTTCCGTCGACGAGTATCGGCGTTTGCGGCGCCGTGACCGGCAGGTGTTCGCGGCCGGTGAGGTGCCCGACATCCTCCTCGAACAAATCAGTCGCACCGAAATGGATGTCCGGCATCATCCGCTGGACGACCTCATTGAAGATTGGAACCCGTGATTCCGCCAGGGCCGGAATCTGGACTCGTCATCCGCTATTCTTATTTATGGCTCCGAGAGCATCGCGCCGGTCGCGAGGAAGGCGTCAAGGATCGGCCCTGCGCCATCGTGCTCACCGCGATCACGGACGATGGCGCGACCCGGGTCTTGGTGGTCCCCGTAACTCATGGTCGCCCAGATGACCCTCACTCGTCTTTGGAGCTGCCAGCATCGGTCCGCCGGCATCTTGGTTTGGACACTGATCGCTGCTGGGTTGTTTTAACAGAAAGTAATGTGTTCGATTGGCCGGACCCGGATTTGCGGCCGGTGGGAGGGAATGAGGACCGATCGTTCGCTTACGGATTTCTTCCACCGAGATTTTTCATCGAACCGCGCCGGAAATTCGTTGCGTTGGAGGCCGCCGCGCGATCGCGGCGTACGCGGCGCACTGAATGATCCGACTGTTCCGCTGCCGGCGGCCGGAACACCTCAAGGGCCTCGGGTCTGGCTGGATGATCGATCAGCCTGGCGATTTTGGCGATGACATCCTCCCGCCGGGTCTCACGATTGTTTCCATGATGCAGTTCGCGATGGCAGTTGGGACAACAGGCAAGAGCATTATGATCCCGATCGGGGCCGCCGTCGGCTAATGGCCTCACATGATGAACTTCCAAAAAAAGAGTCCCATCACAGTGAGTGAACGGGGCCGGAGCGCCGCATGCTTCACAAATCCCATTGGCGCGCTGAAGAATCTGCTGCCTCAGTCGTTCATCGCGTTGGAAGGTTTTTACCAGTTTTTCGCAGTAAGGAACATCGTCAGCTCCAGGGGGGGGCGCGTGGCTACCTGTTTCATCCGAGTCCCCGAGCGAGGCGCCTTCACCGGTTTCGATCGCCGGTTGAATGCCGGGTTTCGGTAAAGTCGTTTCAAAATCGAACAGGTCAATACCGCGCAATGGTTTTTCAGTTGGCGACTGGGCGGCAGCGAGGGCTGCTTTCGCCGTTTTAATTCCAAGAGGCGTTGGATAATAAGGTTCAAGTTTATTTTTGTGTTTCCCGCCGTTTGGCCCAGTGTGAAGCAGCTTTTTTTGGGCGGAAAATACTGCCATGACTTGAGACACGTAATTAACAATCGCTGGTTCGTTCGCCTTCGCGGTTTTTTTTAACGCCTGATTCGCCTGGGTTATTTTATATTTGTCGATGACCGCCTCCCGCACTTGCTTAGAGAGGTATGGATCGCCAATTGCGAGAAATCGATAACCGACGAGGCTGATTTGTTCGTGCGTTGGCAATTGTGGAAATCTTTGTGTGCTCTGAGACGCCATTTGAATATTCCCTGATCCAATGTGTGCCCATAACAGATTGATAGCCAAGCCAAAACCACCTCCGAGTGTAATGGAGTCGACGTCGGAATACAAACTCAGACCCGTGGATCGACGCGATGCTAAAACCAGGTTGGATGTCATATTGTTGCGAGGGAACGTCGAAATAAAGGTTTTTATCCTGTACCCTGATCATATCCGAAGAATCCGCCGCCCACGATATTCTTCAATATTGAATGACGTTCCCGGACGAAGAGCTCCGAATTGCCCCTCTTCGGATATTTGATCAGTATCTGATCGTATCGTTCAGCATATATAAAAATCAATAGACAATCTCGTATGGCGGATCGCCGGGTATGAGCCGGGACCGGCGTGCCGCGCTCCTGACCAACGAACAGAGACTGCCCTCGCATCGAATTCCATCCCGATCACTCGGGTGGACCGATCCATTCTGTTTGACCCCAGCTTTCGGTCCTCGGGTCCCGTTTATTACCCTCGCAATCTTCCAATTTCCACCGCTGGCATCCAGCAAGCGCGGGCCACTCCCGACTCACGACAGCAACGCTTTATTCCCAAAAAATCGAGGGATTCCATATTAATTTAATATCATGATTTTTGTGATGTTTTTCATTCAACAAAATAAAAAATCGTGACAATTAACCGCCGGTGCAAATCCACACCATCACAAAAACAGGAGACCAAACCATGTCAAATCTCGTACCAGGCGTAACCGTCGCGCTCCGCTGCCTCGGCAACGTCGAAGGCCCCCGCTTCCTCGACGGGCGCACCGGCAACGGTACCGTCGGCCTCGCACCCCAAACCGGCGGTCATTTCACCGGCACCCACTGGACCGTCATCGACGACGGCGGCGCCAACCTCATTCTGAAATGCATGGGCGACGTCAACGGCCCGCGCTTCCTCGACGGGCGGACCGGCAACGGCTCCGTCGGCCTCGCCCCTGACTTCGAGGGTAATTTCACCGGCGCCCACTGGCAGGCGATCGACGACGGCCCCAATCGCGTCGTGTTAAAATGCCTCGGCAATATCGAGGGCCCGCGCTTCCTCGATGGGCGCACCGGCAACGGCACCGTCGGCCTCGCCCCCGCCACCATCAACCAGTTCACCGGCACGCACTGGGAACTCGTCGATCCCATCAACGTCGAAACGATGAATTTCGACACCGGACCGGTCACCAGCGGCCTGCCTCTGGGCGGCTCCGCCCATGTCGTCATGCGCCGCAACGGCGGCTTCACATTCAACAGCCATGCGCATGACAGCGGCTTCGACAATATCGACTACACGATCTCCGCCGCCGTCGTGACCCCCGCGGGCATCGCTTTCACCTTCCAGCATTCCGGCCATGTCGAGGGCACGATCGCAGGCCTGCCCTTCGGCACCCCCGACCGCGACAACGACTTCACCACCGGGGGCGTCAACGCGCAGATCACCACCGAATGGAGCGGGTTGGTGGGCGCCAAAATCGCCGCCCGCCTCGACGGCACCGACACGCTGGTGCGCGGTCTCGGCGGCGCCCTGGACGAGGTGATGAAAGCCGCTCTGGCCGAGGTCGGCAAAGAAGCCGCCACCGGGATCATCGCGCTCGTATTCAGCTAGAGCGCGATCGTCTGAAGTTGAACCAATTTCAGACGTGAATCGCCCTCTGAAACTTAACAAACGCGGACCTTGATCGCGTCAACCTGACGCGATCAAGGTCTGGAGCGTCATCCGATCAGGTGGACACACCTGTTCGGATAAAGATGCTCGCCAAAACAAAAAGTTAGAGCGGTGTCCGTGATCCAACGCGAACGGAAACCGCTCTGGTCCCGCGTCTCCGTCACCCCGGCGGAGACGCACCCCCCACCAAGGCCGCCCGCATCCGCGCGATCAACGCCCCGATCGCCTCGGGCCGCGTCTTCAGCGCCGTCCGGTTCACGATCAAACGGCTGGTGACCGCGGCGATCACCTCGGTCTCCACCAGCCCATTCGCCCGCAAGGTGGAGCCGGTTTGCACCAGATCGACGATCACCCGCGATAATCCCAGACCGGGAGCCAGTTCCATCGCGCCATTCAACTGCACGCATTCCGCCTGAATGCCCCGGCTGGCGTAATGGCGCCGCGCGATATTCGGATATTTGCTGGCGACCCGGACCTGAGACCAGCGCGTCGGATCCTCCGTCCCCGCCGTCGCGGCGGGTTCGGCGACCGAGATCCGGCAGGCGCCAATGCCCAGATCCAACGGGGCGTAAATCTCGGAGTAGTCGAATTCCATCAGCACATCGGCGCCGCAAATACCGAGTTGCGCCGCGCCGAAGGCGACGAACGTCGCGACATCGAACGGACGCACCCGCACCACGTCCAGCATCGGATCCTGGGTTTGAAAGCGCAGCCGCCGGCTGTCCTCGTCCATGTAATCCGCGTCCGGCACGATGCCCGCGCGCGCGAGCAGCGGCCCGCATTCCGACAGAATACGGCCTTTCGGCAGCGCCATGATCAA
>JAYVXQ010000463.1:0-3443 GCA_043785025.1 Acetobacteraceae bacterium | reverse complement strand
GTATCCGTTCGCGTTGGCTCACGGATACCGCGCTACTTCTTTGTTTTGGCGAGCATTTCCATCCGCCCAGGTTTGTCAACCTGATCGGATAATGCTCTGGGCGGCCTCGGCCAGTTGGCGGGGGCGGTAGATCGCGATATGCGTGACCTGTGCGATCGGACGGGCTTCGTTGGCGACAACCAAAGCGTCGATTTCAACCCATTTATGGCCTTTATGCTCGTAGTTTTTGGTAACGCGGGCGCGCACGTTCAACGTGTCGCCGACGTGCGCAAGGCTGAGGTTTTGCACGATGCTTCCCATATGCATCCACGCCGGCAGAATAACGTTGTGGGATAAAGCCCAATTGCAGCAGCGGAGAATGGTTCCGGGGTGCACGATGGATTGGGCGAGGTAAATCGGGTCGGTTTCGCGGGTATCGACCATCTCGCCCGCCTGATATTCGGGCGTGATGGTCAGCGGATTCATGCCAAGCCAGTCACCGATTTTCAGCGATTGTTCATCGGCGGCGGCGCGGTTTTCGCGGGCGGCCATGGCTTTGTATTGCGTCAGATCGGGCATCGGCGGCGCGTTCGCGGGCAGGCCCGCGCGGCCGGTGGCGCAGAGGACGCCCGCGCTGTTGACCTGAAGTTCCAGGCCGTGAGCGTCCTCGACGCCGGTGATGTCGGCGAGGTCGCCTTCATAGACGGGTTTGCCGAACTTCGCCTCCCCGGTGCCGCGCTCCAACCAGGCGCGGCCCCAATGGGCGACGGGAACGTGCGACATATAGGCATAGACGTGCACGCCGCCGACCAGGCCGCCTTTGAAACCAAACCGTTTCGCGGTGGCATCGTCGTGGATTTTGTTTTCCGATGCCTTCGCGTTGTTGAAGGCGGTGACCTGGTAAACTGGCGGCGTGGACATCATGGCGAACTCCGTCGTTGCGAGATCAGTTCAGGGCGTAGAGGCCGACCTCGTATCCGGGGACGAAGTTACGGTTGTTCATCTCCGGGTTGCGGTTGACGAAGACGCGGTTGAACATCGGATGGCGCATGCTGCGGGTTTCGTGTTCGATGCGGAACAAGGGTTTGTTGGTGTCGACGTCGACGATGTCGAGGAAGCGGTATTGGTGCTGGTCGCTTTCTTCCGAGATCAGCCCGCGCTCCAGCAATTTTTTATGCGGGCCGGAGAAGTCGGCGAGGGTGATCTGGATGTGATGTCCGTCGTATTCCGGGTGTTCGGTTTTGCTCTCGCGGTAGATCACGCGGCATTCGGCCGAGCATGAAGCCCATGCATAAGGGCCGCGCTGGTCTGAGGACACACCGGCGATGCCGCCGAGGATCTGCTGATAGAATTTCGCGATGGCCTGAAGGTCGGTGCCGACGGGGATGTCGAACTCGACATAGGGCATGCCGGTGCGCATGGGGCCGAATTTCGCTGGCTCGGGCGCGTGGACCCGGATGCGATTGCCCCAGGGGCAGGTCGTTTCGACGACGTCACCGGCTTCGCGGAAACTGAATTGCGTGCCCTCGAGGAATTTTTGTGCGTAATGCAGGCGTTTCAGCAGGGCTTCGAGATCGGGCAGCACAAGCGCGGTGGTGCCGCGCACGACCTGGGTGCCGCGGGTCGGAAGATGGAACTGGCCTTTGCCGACGTTGACCCACATGTTTTCGAGGCCGGCCATCAGATAGGGGTCGCGGGTGAGGCCGAGGCCCATGAGGTAATAGGCGACGGCGAGGCTTTGGTCCGGGACTGTTACGTTGACGTGTCCGAGTTCGACGATGTTACCGAGATCCTCGGCGGTTCGGTCGAAGCCTGGGGTGTTGGCCATGTCGTTCATGGAGGGGATCCTTTTCGTGTGGCGGGGAGGTTAGCCAAGGATGCGGGGCGGGTCCATGTGGGGCGCTGCGCCACGCCCCGTCCGGAGGCGCTGCCTCCAGAACCTCCGCCAAGGGCGATAGCCCTTGGATCCCAGCCCGTTTGGGTCAGTGAATAAGGGGGCCGACACCGACGCTGCAACGCCGTGGACGGCCCCCTTATCCACTGACCCAAAAAAACGGCGGTCCAGGGACCCTGTCCCTGGCGGAGGCCGAGGAGGCCCAATGGACCACTGGGCCTCCTCGCGGGGCCTGGGGGCAGCGCCCCACCCCTCACCCAGCCGTCGGCACCCCCGCCTCAGCCAACGCCGCCCGCTGCCGCGCCGCCAGGGTCGCCTCATCGAAATCAGCAATCAACTCATGAAACAATTTGCTCCAGTTCAACCGCGCGCGCAGACGCAGAAATACGCCGCCAAGCCCGATCGCGGAACGATCCATCAAAACGAACTCACGCGGCGGCTTAACACCCCCGGTGCGTTTCAAACCCGCGTGCACTTTTTCCGCGACCGCGCGACCGAACTGAGGATCGTCGGTTTCCTGAATCGGCCGCACCCGATCCTGCGTGAGCGGCTCATACAAAAACCGGGCCCATAAATTGAGCACATCCATTTTCTCGTTCGACAAATCCGTAAAGCCCCAGGTCTCGTAAGCGTGATGCGCTTTGGCGTCGTCGTTATCGCGCACCGCCTCAAACAAATCGATCACGCCGCGGACGAAGATCGGATTGAACACCCGGATCGCGCCGAAATCGAGCAAATTGACCGACCCATCCGGCCGCACCTGATAATTGCCCATATGCGGATCGCCATGGATCACGCCGTACCGGTAAAACGGCACATACCAGGCCCGGAACAACGCCTCGGCGATCGCGTTTCTTTCGTCCTGATCGGGATCTTCCGCCAGCCGGTGCATCAGCGGACGGCCATCCAGCCAGGTCATCGTCAGCAAACGTTTCGTTGACAGATCGGGATAGGGTGCCGGGACATGCACCGTCGGATGATCCGCCAGCATCAATCCATAAAGCCGCATTTGCGCGGCTTCACGCTCGTAATCCAGTTCCTCACGCAAACGCTCGGTGAGTTCCTTATAAATTTCCTCGTGCTGAATCGCGTTGTCCATACGCGAATAGACGGCCATGGCCAATTTCAATTGTTTCAGATCGCCTTCGACCGTGCTTGGCATGTCCGGATATTGCAGTTTGCAGGCGACGACACGGCCATCGGGCAACGTCGCGCGATGAACCTGACCCAATGACGCGGCGGCCTCGGCGGTTTGGCTGAAATCGGCGAAGCGCGCGCGCCACTCGGGGCCGAGTTCGCCAGCCATGCGGCGGCGGACGAAATTCCAGCCCATCGGCGGGGCGTTGGATTGCAATTGCGCCAGTTCCTCGGCGTACTCAGCGGGTAAGGCGTCGGGAACGGTGGACAGGAATTGCGCGACTTTCATCAGCGGCCCTTTCAGGCCGCCCAGAACGGTGCGCAAATCCTCGGCGTGCGCGGTCCGATCGGTGCGAATGCCGAACATACGCTCCCCCGCCATGCGCGCGGCGATGCCGCCGACGGCGCCCGAGGTGCGGGCCATGCGGCGAAG
>JAYVXQ010000462.1:0-3450 GCA_043785025.1 Acetobacteraceae bacterium | reverse complement strand
TGGAGGGTTTTCCGGCGACGGCGAGTTCCGCGACGGTGGACGCACCCGCGCGGGCGATCACGAGATGCGCCTCGCTCAGCAAACCGGCGACATCGGTGAAGAACGGCGCCAGGTCGGCAACGATCCCGTCGGCGGCATAGGCGGTCCGCACGCGTTCCATATCCTCGGCCCGGCATTGCTGGGTCACGCGCAGGCGGCCGCGAAGATCGGCGGGCAGCGCGCGCAACGCGGCGGGCACGACATCGCTGAACACGCGGGCGCCGAGCGAACCGCCGAGGACAAGTAAATGAATGCCGGCCAACGGCGGGACATACGGAACGTCGATCAGGGCCGCGATCGCGGGCCGCACGGGATTGCCGGTCACCGCGATGCGCGCGCCCATGGGAATGCGGCTGGTGGCGGCGAAACTCAGCGCCAGCATCGCCGCGTGGCGCGACAGGAAGCGATTGGCGCGGCCAAGCACGGCGTTCTGCTCATGCAAAATGACCGGCGGTCTGGGCCGCACCAGCCGCGCCGCCAGCACCGGCGGGACCGAGGGATAGCCGCCGAACGCGACCACCGCGGCGGGCTCGATCCGCGCCAGGATCCCGCGCGCCTTGGCGGCACCGGCCGCC
The DNA here is from genome assembly GCA_043785025.1 of Acetobacteraceae bacterium. Classification (GTDB taxonomy): domain Bacteria; phylum Pseudomonadota; class Alphaproteobacteria; order Acetobacterales; family Acetobacteraceae; genus Rhodopila. The sequence goes on along the minus strand of JAYVXQ010000462.1, from coordinate 2,836 downwards.
ATCGCCAGCACCGCTTTGCCCGCCTTGATCCCGCCGCGTCCCGCGATCCCCGCGCCCGGCAGAACATACTGATCGCGCGGATCGAAGACCTGGCTGTGCAGCGCGCCGGAGCGGGCGTCGGTCATCAACACGACGCGCTGGCCGCGCCGGATCAATTCCGCCGCCAGGGCCTCGGCGGGGTAAAAATGCCCCCCGGTGCCGCCGGCGGCGATGACGATGGGGCGCACCGCGGGACCTCTCATGCCATGCCCTCGCGGATGAAGGGTTCGGCCGCGGGCAAGGACGCGCCCAAATCGTCCGCTCCCCGAATGTCCCGCACGCGGGCGCGCGTCAGCGACAGCAGCATGCCCATGCCCAAACCGACCGCGACGGCCGAGGATCCGCCGTAGGAAATCAGCGGCAACGTCATGCCCTTGGTCGGCATCATGCCCAACGTGGAAAACAGGTTGATCATGGTTTGCAGGCCGAACCCCGCCAGCAGGCCGGTGCAGGCCAGGATGGTGAACAGATCCTGCTCCCGCATCAGGCGCAGCAGGCCGCGCAGCACGATGAACGCGAACACGGCGACGACGCACAGGCTGATGATCATGCCGAACTCCTCGCCGACCACGGCGAAGACAACGTCGGCGTGAACGTCGGGGATCTTGTCCTTGACGATGCCCTCTCCGGCGCCGCGGCCGAACAGGCCACCATTGCCGAACGCCTCCATCACGCGGTCGATCTGGTAATTGCCGCCCTTGCCATACATGAACTGATCGAAACGGCGGCGGACATGCGGCAGCAGCGTATACAACATGACCCCACCGCCACCCACGAGTGCCAGGCCCATGCCGACGAACAGCATGTTGATGCCGCTGATGAACAACTGGACCATCAGCACGGCGGTGATCACCGCCATCATGCCGATATCCGGCTGTTTCTTCAGGATCGCGATGATGAGGCCCAGAATGCACAAAGCGGCGAGGATGCCCTGAAAGCGCGGGTTGCGCCGTTGCTCGGCGATCAGCCACGCCGCCGTCAACGCGAAACACGGCTTCAAAAACTCACTGGGCTGGAACCGTGTCCCGGCGATCGAGATCCAGCGCGCCGCGCCCTTCGCCTCGGCGCCCATGACCAGCGTGAGCAGCGTCGCCACCAGGGCGCCGATGCAGCCGAGAATGGCGAGGCGCTTCACAAGACGCGGCGGCATCATCGACACGCCGGCGATGATGCCGAAGGCGACCGCCAGGAAGACGAATTGTTTGACGATGAAGGCTTCGCGCGAAAAGCTCTCGCGGTTGCGCTGGATGTGCTCGGCGACCGAGGGACTGGCGGCGAGCACCATGACATAGCCGCAGCCGATCAGGATCAGCAGCGCGCCCAAGGTCCAGCGATCGACGGTGAGCCACCAGCGGGCGAAGCGGGAGGTGCTGGCGCGGGAGAACGCGATCATGCGCGGATCCCCGATATGGCGTGAGCGAGTTCGGCGAAGCGGGCGCCGCGATGCTCATAGCTTTTGAACTGGTCCCAGCTGGCGGTCGCGGGGGCCAGCAGGACGACGGGCGCGCCGGTGCGTTTGGCGGCGGCGAAGGCGGCGGGGACGGCGGCGTCCAGGGTGCCGACGCTGTCGAAGGGGACGCCGTGCGCGGCCAGGGTCGCGGCGAAGATCGGGGCGTCGCGACCGATCAAAAACGCGTGCGCGATGCGGGGGAAATGCGGGATCAGCGGCTCGATCCCGCCCTCCTTGCCCATGCCGCCGGCGATCCAGATCAGTTTGTCGTAACAGATCAGCGCCCGTTCGGCGGCGTCGGCGTTGGTGGCCTTGCTGTCGTTGACGAAAGTGACGCCGTCGATGGTGACGACGCGCTGCTGGCGATGCGGCAGGCCGGGATAGGTTTTCAGGCCAGCGGCGATCACCTCCCTGGGCACGCCGAGAAACAACGCGATGGCGAAAGCGGCGGCGGCGTTTTGCGCGTTATGCGCGCCAGGCAGCGCGATCGCGTCCGCCATGCGCAAAATCGGCCCCTCAGCGTCGCGCAACACGCCATCCGCCATGAACACGTCAGCCGGCCCGCCGCCCGCGACTTTCACCACGCGCGCAGGCTGGGTTTCGAGCCAGCCGGCCATGACGCGCGAGTCCGCGTCCTCGATCCCGATCACGGCGAGGTCGTCTTTGGTCTGGCGATCGAACACCGGCCGCTTCGCCAAAGCGTAACCGACCATGTCGCCATGGCGGTCCAAATGATCCACGCTGAGATTGAGCATCGCGCCCGCACAGAAGCGAACCGTGTCGAGTCGCTCCAACATGTAGGACGACATTTCCAGCACATAAATGCCGTCATCGGCCAATAACGGCAAAGACAGCGCGGCGGGCCCCAGATTCGCGCCCGCGACGGCATCGCGTCCGGCTTCGGTCAGGACATGGGCCAGCAGCGCGGTGGTGGTGGATTTGCCGTTGGTGCCGGTGATGCCGACGAAGCGCGCCCATGATCCGGCGCGGCGGACGGCGCGGAACAGGAGCTCCACGTCGGACAGGATGGGGATGCCGGCGGCGATGGCGCGCGCGGCGATCGGGTGCGGTTTGGGCAGGCGATGCGGGATGCCGGGCGACAGGATGACGGCCTCGACGTCCAGGGGAGCGTGATTGAGGTCTCTCAGCTCCAGATCGGCGGCGGCGTCGCGGGCGGCCGGATTGTCATCCCAGGCGATGACGGACGCGCCCGCCGCGCGCAGCATCGTCGCGGCGGCGCGTCCGTTCTGGCCGAGACCAACGACGGCGAACCGCTCTCCGGCGAACAAATCCGAGGCGAAGGATTTGCCGGCGTTCATGCGCGTCCCCAACGATCGCGACCGAACG
>JAYVXQ010000461.1:0-3458 GCA_043785025.1 Acetobacteraceae bacterium | reverse complement strand
GGACCGACCCGGCGACGGCGGCGTAGTCGACCACGCGCGAGAGGTCGTCGCGCCCCACCGCGGCGCGCGACAGCGGGTGGGCGCTGTCATCCTCCACCCCGAGATCGACGTTGATCCGGATGCGCTGCCGCGTGTGGTGCTCGTGCGGGTAGACGCCGATGCTGGCCGGAAGGACCAGGTCGCGCAGAAAGACATGGCGGAGGCCGCGGGCGACGTCGGCGAGGCGTTGTTTGTCCATGGCCGTCACTCCTCCGGCGCGGCCGCGCCTTGTCTGGCGGACCATTGCATGTGCTGCCCGCCGTCGAGCGCGACCATTTGACCGGTCATCGATGGTAGGCTGAGGATCGCCAAGGCGGCTTGGGCGACCTCCTCGGGGCTGGTGCCGTGGCCGAGGGGGACGGAGCGGGCTTGCGCGTCAAATTGTTCCCGGGACTGACGCGGACTCGGCAGCGCCGGTCCTGGGCCGATGCCGTTCACCCGGATGCGGGGTGCGAGGGCCAGCGCCAGGGTTTGGGTCAGTGCCCAGAGCCCGGCTTTCGACAGCGAGTAGGACATGAAATGCGGTGTCAGCGACCAGACGCGCTGGTCCAGCATGTTGATTACCACGCCCTCATGATGGGGCGGCAAGGCCTTGGCAAAGGCCTGGGTCAGGACGAAGGGCGCGCGGAGATTGGTTTCCAGATGCGCGTCCCAACTGGCGCGGGACACGTCGTTCCACTCGTCGCGATCGAAGACGCTGGCGTTGTTGATCAGAACGCCGATCGGGCCCAACGCGGCGGTGGCTTGCGCGATCAGGGGCTCGGTCTCCGCCTCGCGCGACAGGTCGGCGCGCAGGACGACGCTCCGGGTGGGCAGGTGGCGCGCCGCCGATCGCGCCGCCTCGACGCTGCTGTGGCAATGCAGGGCGATGTCGAACCCGGCGGCCGCCAGCGCTTCGGCCATGGCGAGACCGAGCCGTTGGGCGCCCCCGGTGATCAACGCGGCGCGGGGAATACGGGGGGAGATCAAGGGCCGCGCCTGCGTCGCGCGGGTTTGCCGCGGCGCTTGTCGGGATCGTAGCCGCCGCCTCCGGGACCCAAAGGTTCGGGCGTGCGGTCCTTTTTGGGGCGCATGGTGGCGCTGGCGCGCGGTGGCGGTTCCAGGCCTAATTCGAGGGCTTCGAGGCGCTTGATTTCGTCGCGGAGGCGCGCGGCTTCCTCGAATTCCAGGTCGGCGGCGGCGGCGCGCATGCGTTTTTCCAATTCGGCGATGGCCGATTTCAGATCTTTGCCCACGAAGTCGGCGATGCCTGAATCCTTCACGGGCGCGACTGTGACGTAATCCTGTTCGAAGACGCTTTCCAGGACCTTACCGATGTTTTTCCGCACCGATTGGGGGGTGATTCCGTGGTCCTCGTTCCAGCAGCGTTGTTTGGCGCGGCGGCGGTCGGTTTCCTCGATCGCGGCGCGCAACGATCGGGTCATGGTGTCGGCGTAGAGGATGACGCGGCCGTCGACGTTGCGCGCGGCGCGGCCGATGGTCTGGATCAACGAGGTTTGCGACCGCAGAAACCCTTCCTTGTCGGCGTCCAGGATCGCGACCAGCGCGCATTCCGGGATGTCCAGGCCCTCGCGCAGCAAATTGATGCCGATCAGCACGTCGAACACGCCGATGCGGAGGTCGCGAATGATCTCGATCCGTTCGAGTGTATCGATATCGGAATGGAGGTAGCGGACGCGCACGCCGTGCTCGGTCAGATAATCCGTCAGATCCTCGGCCATGCGTTTGGTCAGGGTGGTGACCAGAACGCGGCCGCCCGCGGCGGTGACGGTGCGGCATTCGGCCAGCAAATCGTCGACCTGATGTTCCACCGGCCGGACTTCGGTCATCGGATCGATCAGCCCGGTGGGGCGAATGACCTGCTCGGCGAAGACGCCGCCGGTCCGCTCCAGTTCCCACGGGCCGGGAGTGGCCGACACAAAGACGGTGAGGGGGCGGAAACGCTCCCACTCCTCGAATTTCAGGGGGCGGTTATCAATGCAGGACGGCAGGCGGAAACCGAATTCCGACAGGATGCTTTTGCGCGCGAAATCGCCTTTGTACATGCCGCCCAATTGCGGGACGGTGACGTGGCTTTCATCGACGACCAGCAGGGCGTTTTCCGGCAGATATTCGAACAGAGTGGGTGGCGGATCGCCCGGCTCGCGTCCGGTCAAATAGCGGGAGTAATTCTCGATGCCCTTGCAGGACCCGGTGGTTTCCATCATTTCGATGTCGAACGTGGTGCGCTGCGTGAGGCGTTCGATCTCGAGCAATTTCCCCTCGGCGGTCAGTTCCTCGATGCGGGCTTTCAGCTCGATTTTGATGTCTTTGATCGCTTGGGCCAGCGTGGGGCGCGGGGTGACGTAGTGGCTGTTGGCGTAGACGGTAACCTCGTTCAACGCCGCGGCTTTGTCGCCGGTCAGGGGATCGAATTCGTGGATCGATTCGATCTCGTCGCCGAACAAGGTGATTTTCCAGGCGCGGTCTTCATAATGCGCGGGGAAGATGTCGACGGTGTCGCCGCGTAGGCGGAAGGCGCCGCGGGCGAAGGCGGTATCGTTGCGGCGGTACTGCAGGTCGACCAACGCGCGCGCCAGGGTGTCGCGGTCGATGGTGCCGCCGACCTCCAGCTTCACCACCATGCGGGAATAGGTTTCGACGGACCCGATACCGTAAATGCAGGAGACGGAGGCGACGATGATGACGTCGTTGCGTTCCAGCAACGCCTGTGTGGCCGCGTGGCGCATCCGGTCGATCTGCTCGTTCACCTGGGCGTCTTTTTCGATGTAGGTGTCGGTGCGCGGAACGTAGGCCTCGGGTTGGAAATAGTCGTAATAGCTGACGAAATATTCCACCGCGTTGTCCGGGAAGAAGCTTTTCATTTCACCGTAAAGCTGTGCGGCGAGGGTCTTGTTCGGTGCCAGGACCAGCGTTGGTTTCTGCACGGCCTCGATCACTTTGGCCATGGTGAAGGTCTTGCCGGAGCCGGTCACGCCCAACAGCACCTGATCCCGGTCCTCGGAATTGACACCCCGGGTCAGCTCGGCGATCGCGGTGGGCTGATCGCCGGCGGGTTCGTAGGCGGAGACGACTTTCAGCCGGTTGGTCATCGGCTTGACCGGCTGCTTCGGCGGCATGAACAGCATCGGCATGGGCTTCAGCAGGACTTGCGACATCAGTTGATTCCCATGGCCCAGAGGGCGGCTTTGATATCCTGGCGATGATGGGCCCGCATGGTGGCCGTCCGGTTCGCATGAGGGCGACCGGTCACCTTTCGAATATGCCCCCGCGGGTGCCCAGGGTGAAGGGGCGCGGGGTCGATTGTTCGATTGGGGCGTTGGTATACCTGGGTTTCGGAGAAATCCGGGTATACGCGCCCAGGGTTGGTGTGGCGGCGGGCGCAAAACCAAAAGGATACCCGGATTTCGGAGAGATCC
>JAYVXQ010000460.1:0-3461 GCA_043785025.1 Acetobacteraceae bacterium | reverse complement strand
GGGACACTGCGATTTCCATGCCAATCACCCCCCCCTGCGTAACGGCCCATCACTGAGCATAATTTGATCGACTTATGCCCCAGAATATCAAAATGCTCGAAATATGACCCGCCGCGTTGACCGCGTCCGGCGAAAGCATACTCTGTTCCCGGTTCCAACCGCATCGTCCGGGAGACGCCCCCTTGGGAGACGCCCCGTGGGGAGACGCCCAATGCCCCCTCGTTTCGAACGCGCGCATCCGCTGCCCCACGCGCAATTCGGCGGCACCGTCACGCTTGACGGCGCGGACGCCCATCGTTTCGTTGAAACGGCCGAGGCCGACCCTTCCACGGTGCCGGAGATGCTGGCCTCCAGCGGCGGATTATTGCTGCTGCCCGGAATGGACGCCATGGCGGGCCACCCGGAATTACTGGTGCGCCTGAGCCGCGTTTTCGGCGCCGAGGTCGAGAATTACCGCCACACGCTGACGCCGCTCACCATGGTGCATGTGACGGTGCCGGAAATCTTCATCGTGTCCAACGTCACGCCGGTCAATCGCCAGCCGCCGCGCCGGCCGGACCCGCCGCTGACGGCTGACGGGATGTTTCCCACGCGGTTTCCGCACCGCCGCGGCTGGCATACCGACCAAAGCTACCGTCGCCCACCGCCCGATATTTCCCTGTTCCTCGCGGTCAGTCCGGTCAGCAAGGATCAGGGCCAGACCTTGTTCGCCGATGGCGCGGCGGCGTATCAGGCGCTGCCGCCCGCGCTGAAATCCCGCGTCGAAGGGAAAGACGGGATCCACGTGACGCTCAGCGCGAAACGCTCGCACGATGACGTCCTGGCCGGCATCGCGCCGCGCCCATTGGGCCCGCACGAGCAACCGCAACGCCAACCCCTCGTCCGGATCCACCCGGTCACCGGGAAGCCGGCTTTGTACCTGTGCGAATACGGTCAGATGGACTGGCTGGACGGCCCCATCGCCGGTCTGTCCTCTGGGCCGCGCGGCGAGGGGGCGGCGTTGCTGTTCGACCTTATGTCCCATCTGACTCAACGCGAGTTCCTGTATGTGCATGAATGGTCGATGGGCGACCTGATTGTGTGGGACAACCGCTGCCTGGTGCACGCCGCCTCCTGGTTCGACACCGCGACGCAGAGCCGGGTGATGTGGCGGACCACTGTCAGCGGCAATCCCGGCGATTTATACAAGGATGAGCGTAAAAGCTGGATCGCCGCGTAGAGTGTTATCCAATAAGATGGACACACCTGTTAGACCGTGATCGGTTCAGGTTGACCCGATCACGGTCTGAATTTTGCTTTGACGAGGGCGATTCACGTTTGAAGTTGAAGTCAACCTCAAACGATCGCGCTCTCGGATAAAGATGCTCGCCAAAACAAAAAGTCAGAGCGGTGTCCGTGAGCCAACGCGAACGGAAATCGCTCTGCCCCCCCGGTTTGGCAGGTATCGTGTATGCACCTCATCATCTGGATTGAAGGAGCCCGCCATGCCCGCGCCCGCGCCACGCACCATGATGCATCTGGCCAAACGCTCCGACCGCGCGGGTGGCGTGCGTTTGGCGATCCATTTCGGTCTGATCCTCGCCGCGGGCTGGCTGGTGTCGATCTCTGGGCCGGTGTTGCTGGTGCCCGCTGTGGTGCTTCTGGGCGGCTTGCAGGCGGCGCTGTTCGCCCCGTTCCACGAAACCAGCCATTACACCGCCTTCGCCAACCGCCGCGCCAACGCCGTGATCGGCTGGCTCGTGGCCCTACCCAGTTTGCATAATTGGCCGATGTATCAGGCGTTTCACCGGGTGCATCATTTATACACGCACGACCCGGAACGCGACCCCGAGCTGACCGTGCCCGACCCCTCGACCTTAGGCCAATATATGCTTCGGATCGCCGGTTGGACCTTCTGGAAGGCCCGGTTTGAGTGGTTTCGCGATGGGTTGAAAGGCGACCTGTCCGCCTACAACTACATCCGCGACGGCCAGCAGGCCCGCCTGATCCTTGGCCTACGCCTGCAATGCGCCGTGACCGTCGCGGCCGCGCTGGCGATCACCGCGCTGTTCGGCTGGCCCGCGCTGCTGCTGTATTGGGTGTTGCCGCAGCTTACCGGCCAGATCCTGCTGCGCATGTATCTGCTGACCGAGCACACGGGCCTGCCGCACAGTCGCGATGGCTGTGTTAACACCCGCACCACGCTGACCCTGGCGGCATTGCGTCTGGTGATGTGGAACATGCCCTACCACGCCGAGCATCACCTCTATCCGTTCATTCCGTTCCACCAACTATCCGCCGCCCATCGCATTCTGAGGGATCAGTTACAGGCGATCCAGCCGGGTTATGCGCGCTGGCAATGGAATTTCGCCCGCTCCGTCATCCGCAAATCGGCCTGACGCGCCGCGCCGTTGGCATCGCCTATGCATCGATAATGGGCCGCCCAATCATGGGCTTGCGATCCAGGAGAACGGCGCACCATGACGCTCGATTTGATGGCGGCCGCGAAGGAACGCGGCATCCGGTATTTCCTCATCGCCTTCGCCGACCTGTTCGGTGTGATGCGCACCAAACTGGTCCCCGCTGAGGTCATCGGCGCCATGGAAAAAGCCGGCGCGGGCTTCGCCGGTTTCTCGACGTGGCTCGATATGTCGCCGGCCGATGCCGACATGCAGGCCATCCCAGATCCCGCCAGCCTGATGCAATTACCCTGGAAGCCTGAGGTCGGGTGGCTGGCGGCCGATCTGTGGATGGGCGGCCAACCCGTGGCTCAGGGGCCGAGAACGGTGTTGAAGCGGCGGATCGCGGCGGCCGCGGATCTGGGACTGGTTGAAAACCGGTGTCGAGTGCGAGTTCTTCCTGTTGGATCCCGCCACGAACACCGTCGCCGATACCGAGGACCGCGCCGGCAAACCCTGCTACGATCAAGGCGCGTTGATGCGCCATTACGATTTGATCAGCGAAATCTGCGATGCAATGCGGACTTTAGGCTGGAATCCCTATCAAAACAACCACGAGGACGCCAACGGTCAGTTCGAAATGAACTGGGGTTTTGACGACGCGCTGGTCACCGCCGACCGCCACGCGTTTTTTAAATACATGGTCAAAACGATCGCTGGCCGTCATGGGCTGCGGACCGAGGCCGATCCTGGGCCGCCGCTGGATGTGAACATGTACACCGATGGCGGCGCGGTCGATGGGCGAAGGCCGCCGCTGAATTTGCTGGACGCGCTGCGGGCGTTTGAGGCGAATGGGACGTTGCGGTCGGCTTTGGGGGAGGAGTTTTCGGCGGCTTACGCGCGGTTGAAATATCGGGACTGGGAGGCTTATGCGCGACATTTGTCGGCGTGGGAGATGGAGACGACGTTGGATGTTTGAGGCGATTGGACAGGGATTTTAAAACATCCTCGAGCGGATGTATCAGAATATTTTGCGATATACCCGGGTTTCGTGGAAATCCGGGTATACGCGCCCAGGGTTGG
>JAYVXQ010000459.1:0-11142 GCA_043785025.1 Acetobacteraceae bacterium | reverse complement strand
GAGTCAGGTCTGTTGGCAAACCATGATGCCCTCGGAGGGATTGCGCGGCCGTCAAAAACCAACTTTCGTATTCTCGCCATGCCAACGACACGAGGTAGGGAACGTCATCCCGAATCGCGCGTGCCTGGCCCAGAAGACGAGGACCAATTTCTTTAGGACAGTTCGAATCATCGTCGCTATCAAGTAATATTATAACGACCCCATTTCTGTCTTTTGCTTTGGCGGCCGCGAGCTCAATATGTCTCCGAAAGACATCATGATTATTTAAAAATGAACCGGCTTTAACCCGAATCGGTGGATTGACTAATATTTGTCCGGGAAAGCCCGCTGCCGCGGCAATTCGGTGAAACAGCGCAGGGACCGCCTCGACTTCGCCATGTCCTTCGACGATGGGGGCAAAGTACAACACGATTAAAGCTCCGATGAGGTAAAAAGCTGATTTTGATATTGAGGTTCTGACTCTGCGGATTCAGGCTTTATCTGGTTTTGTCGGAGTAACTCGCCCGGTGTAAACAGTTTTTCCTTAAGCATTCTTCGTCCCGCCGCGTCGATGCGGCCTATCCGCGTTGCTCCATCCAGATTTTCAATGGCCAGGATGCTATCCGCGTCGATGTCCTGATTATCTAGCAAATCCGGGCTATGGCTTGTCACAAGGATTTGGCAGGATTCTGAACCTTTTCGAAGGACTGAGAGAAGCACGTGCGCGGCAGCTGGGTGCAATGCCATCTCAGGTTCTTCCAGTCCGATGACTGGCGGCACTTGCCGTCCTTGGTCTGGCAGTGATTGAAATACGGCAACCAAAACCCCGAAGGCGCGCAACGTGCCGTCAGACATTGAACTCGCAAGAAACCGCCAGGAGTGCTGCTGACCGTGAACCGATTGGCGGAACTCCATGGTTTCTTGGGATCCGAGTTGCTTGGGTTCAGCGCCTGATACGCCCGGGACGATTCGCGCGAGCGATTCGCTGATGGCCTGACGCACGTTAGGTTGAAGTTTTTGCAGAACGCTGGCAGCGTTGCTACCATCGCGCCTCAAAATATCCCCCGGGTCAGGCCTCTGCATTGATGCAATTGCGCGTGGATCGAGATTGTAGACCTCTATTCGGGAGAGCGCATCAAAAACAGGCCGAAACGCTGACAGGCCTGAGGCCGCAACCAGATAGAGCCGATCAGGCAAAGTCACCGGCCGAAGTTCAAATGACGCGTCCGATACGACACCGCCGCTTACAATGAAGAAATCTTCCGGATCCATGACGTTTTCAGGATATACTCGACACTCCTCATATTGAACCTTATAACCTCCGCTCGGGCCGGCGCCAATTTTGAATTCATAAAAGCCAGACCGTCCAGTTGGCAATACGAACTCAAACTTCAGTGAGAAGTGGTTAGGATGCCCGCCCGATTTCCGCCGCACTTCTTTAATAGTTCCCCGTTCCCTTAAAGCATGGTCGAGTGAGTTTCGTAATGAATCTGCAACAAAACGGAAGGCATCAAGAAAATTACTTTTGCCCGCTCCATTGGAGCCCACGAGAAACATGAGGCCTTTTAATGCGACATCGCATGTCGCGATGCTTTTGTAATTCCTGATCACAACGCGGCGGATCAACGGAGTATGCATTGGCGATTTCCGATCTATTCAGGGCGCCCGGGATGAAACTCGTTAATATAGAGTTCGGCCGACGTCGGCGAGGGGGCGTGGTCCTTTGAGCGAGTGCGGTGAGACCGGATTTTGCATCTCGTATGCGGTACTGGCGGAGAATACCAGGGAGGGGCTCAGGCCGAGTCCAAGTCTCGAGGTAAAGCTTCTCATGGACTCGCCAACCCCCCGCATCCCCGCCTAAACTCCACACGCACACAGGGACCGGAAAGCGCATGACCGAAAGAACCCTCCGCGGCAAAACCGCGATCGCCGGCATCGGCGAAACCATCTATTACAAACACGGCGCCTCGCCCGACAGCGAGTTCAAACTCGCCCTTCAGGCCATCGTCAAAGCCTGCGAGGACGCCGGCATCAGTCCGCACGACGTCGACGGATTCGCGTCCTATGGCAATGACCGCTCCGACGGGCCGCGCCTCGCCGCCGCGTTGGGCATCAAGGAATTGCGTTTCTCCAACATGTTCTGGGGCGGCGGCGGCGGCGGCGTATGCGGCGCGGTCGGCAACGCCTCGGCCGCCGTCGCGACGGGGATGGCGGATTGCGTCGTCGCGTTCCGCTCGCTCGCGCAAGGCCAATACGCGCGCTACGGCCGCTCCGGCGCCGCCGCCGCCGTGATAGGCGACGACGCGTTTCTCTTCCCTTATGGCGTCATGTCGCCCGCGCAACGCTTCGCCATGAAGATCACCCGCTTCATGACCGATCACGGCATCAAACAAGAGGCTCTGCGCGGCATCGCGCTCGCCTGCTATCACCACGCGCAGAAAAACCCCAACGCGGTGATGCGCGGGCGCACCCTCGACGAGGCGAAATACGATGCTTCCCGCTGGATCATCGAACCGTTTCATCATCTTTATGATTGCTGTCAGGAAAACGATGGCGCCGCCGCCGTCATCGTCGTCCCCGCCGAGCGCGCCAAAGACACCAAACACAAACCCACTTATGTGATGGCCTGCGGGCAGGGCGGCGATCACCGCAGCGCCGCGCCCGTCCACAACATGCCAAACTACCCCAGCTCGCATTTCGGCAAGATCGCGCCAAAACTCTACGCCATGGCGAAAATGACCCCCGCCGACATGGGCATCGTCCAGTGCTATGAAAATTTCACCGGCGGCGTGCTCATGAGCCTCATCGAACACGGCATGGTCAAAGCCGAGGAAGCCAATGAGGTTCTGGTGAAGGAGAATCTGATCGTCGAGGGCGGGAAAATGCCGTTCAACACCAGCGGCGGCAACCTCGCCGAATGCTACATGCACGGCCTGGAACTGGTGATCGAAGCGGTGCGCCAGATCCGCGGCACCGCCATCAATCAGGTTAAAAGGAACGACGCGGCGATCATCATGGGCGGACCGATGGTGACACCCGTCAGCTCCCTGATCCTCGGTTCGGAGGCGACATTATGAGCGGCTTTTATCTCCCCGAGGGCCTGCCCACCCCGTCCTCCAGCCCCGACGGCCTCGCCGCTCCGTATTGGGAGGGCACGCGCGAGAAAAAACTCCGGGTCCAGAAATGCGGCGGTTGCGGCGCCTGGCAATGGGGGCCGGAATGGATCTGCCATCGCTGCCATTCCTTCGATCTGACGTGGCAGGAGATCGAGGGACGCGGCCGGATCTATTCGTATCAGCGGCCGCATCATCCGGTGCACAGCGCGCTGAACGGGCACGGCCCTTACCTCGCGGTGCTGGTGGAATTACCGGATTACGGCGGCATCCGCATGGTCGGCAATCTGTTGGGCGATCCGAACCAGACGGTGACGATCGGCGCGTCCGTGGTCGCGGTGTTCGAACCGCACGACCATGCCACGCCACCTTATACACTGGTGCAGTGGCGGCTCGGCTGATTTAACGATCAGGTTCGGGTTCCGGCAGGCGTGATCGCTCCACGCCGCCGGACAATCCGCCGGGGACGAACATGTAACCCACGCCGCGAACGGTGCGGATCGCCTCGGGATGCGCCGAATCCCGCTCGATTTTCCGCCGCAGCCGGGTGATCCGCAAATCGATGGCGCGATCGAACGAGTCCGCCTCCCGGTGGCTGGTCACCTCCAACAGCCAGTCGCGCGACAGCGGCCGGTTGGGGTTCTCCACGAACAACTTCAGCAGATTGAACTCGCCCGGCGCCAGCCGTTCCTCCAACCCATTGGTGTCCAGCAACAATCGCCGCTCCAGGTCCAGGATGCGCCGTCCCATCGCCACCCGCGGACCGGAAAACTCCCCGCTCGCCACCGATGACGCCCTTCGCAACACGCTTTTCACCCGCGCCAGCAATTCCCTGGGCTCGAACGGCTTGGCGATATAATCGTCGGCCCCCGCCTCCAGACCCGCCACCCGGTCGATCGTGTCGCTGGACGCCGAGACCATGATGACCCCCGCCGCCGGACACGCCTCACGCAAATAACGGATCAGGCTGAACCCATCCTCACCAGGCAAACCGATGTCCAGCAGCACCAGCGAGGGGGTATCGCGTTGGATCTCCCGCCTCAGCGACAGACCATCCGAAAGGCCGGTCACGCGCATACCCTGGCGAGTGAGGTACTGTACCAGCAATTGCCGCTGCGCCACCTCGTCCTCAACCACGATGATTCGTGGGGATCCTGACATTTCCTCTGGAAATCTCCTTCGAACCCTAGCGTTAACCGGAGCGTGTCGCGGTTGCAAGGAAGAGTTGTTTGGCCCCGACGCACAGACCATTCACCAGCATCGCAAGACAAACCAAGAGCAACACAACCCCTGGTCGAATTAAATTTTCCTAACGACCGGAATAAGGCGTGAATTTGATGGGATAATCGGTATTGGGGAGAGATCTCAAAATTGGGGTGTATTCACGCGAAACGCGACGAATTTCAGCAAAAATCTCTTATTCCAAACAGTTTTTGAGGATGAATTTGCCTGGACCGTGGGGGCAAAAAAACCAAATGTTAATTTTTCCGGTGATTCGCCCACAGAACGATACACACGATACATCGGCGGCATCAGCGCGATACGCTGGCCGCACAATATTAACGGGTCATTAAGGATCACGTCACGAAAGCCGCGAAACAGCCTTCCGACCCTCTGTGCAGACAAAACGTTTTTCAGAGACGGTACTGATTCGCACAAGAAGAAAAGAACACTCGAGCGTCACTTTCTTATCCGGGGGTTGGGGAACTTTTACCGGGTGGGATTTCAGGGTCAGTGGGGGTTTATCATGGAACACGTATTATTGGCGCCGCGCCGGCCGTCCCCGGCGTTATTCGATCTACCCAATCTTGAAGAACAACGGGAGCGTGATCTTCTGATCCGCGCGCGGTCCACCGATCCGGCCCATCACGGACGGGCCGCGATGACCGAGCTTTGGATGAGCCACGGCAAACTCGTCGCCTCCATCGCCAGCAAATACCGCCGCTCGACCGTCGATCACGACGACCTGATCAACGCCGGCCATTTGGGCTTGCACACCGCGATCATGCGCTTTGACACCGGCCGCCACGAAAACCGCCTCGCGGCCTACGCTTCGGTCTGGATCCGCTGGTATATTCAGGACTACATCCGGCGCAATTCCGGGCCGGTGCGCCTGCCCGAATCCAAACCGCATCGCCAACTGGCGCAAGCGGCGCCGAAATTGATGATCGAGGCGCGCAAAGCGTGTGAACGCGAGGGCGTCGAGCCGACCGACAGCGAACTGCATCGCCGCATCGGCCATCGCGTCGGGCTGTCCGGCGATGAGGTCGCGCGCGGTCTGCGGCTGATCCAGGGCGCCCGCGCCAGCCTCCACGCCGATGACGACAACACGGCGGATCGCGGTCTGGTCGACGACACCGCCCCCACCGCCGACGACATCAACGAACGCATGGACCACCAGCGCCTGCGCCAACGTCTCCGCGCCTTATCGCACGAGGTACTGGGCGAGCGTGAACGCGCCGTGTTCATGGCCCGCTCGATGGCGGATAGCGATCAGGTGCCTTCGCTGGAATCCTTCGCGACCCATTACGGCGTGTCGGTGACCCGCGTGCATCAGATCGAGGTCAGCGCCCGCCGCAAAATCGCCGCCGCCTTGACGGTCTCGGGCTATCTCGATGTCAGCGGCGACAATGTCGTCGCTAACCTCTCGCAAATCCGCGCCCGCCGCGCCGTCACCACCACGCGCGCCCAGAACAGCCTTGCGCTGCGAGCCGCCTATCGCTCACCCGCCCGGGAGATTTTTGAATTGCAGGCGATCGCCGAGTAATTGCAGCCCGCCATTATAAAGATGATCGCCAGGCCCATGGGGCGGCGGTCAGGAGTTGACCATGGGACCTGGACTTTCGACGCACCCTTCAACCGGGGGTTCCGCCATGCCGGTGATTGATCGAACCGTCCTCGGCGAGTGGCTGGGGAATGATGACGACGGCATCAACGCCTTGCTCGCGGTGTTCCGCGACAGCGTCTGCGCTGAGCAAATCCGCCTGGGTGCCGTCCTCGCCGACGGTAACCTCGGCGAGTTCGCCAAAACCGCGCACCGGTTGCGCGGCGCCGCCCTCGCCATGGGCGCGTCCAGCCTCGCCGATATCGCGGGCACCCTGAACGACGCCGCGATCGGCCAGGATTCCGCCACATGCTGGTTGGGCATGACCGCGCTCGACCTGCAAATCCGCCTGATGGTCGCCGAGATTCCCATCGATCACAGCGAGCCGCCGCCCATCTCGTGACCCGGCGTCAGAGCATCATTCGATCAGGTGGCCACACCTGACCGGATAAAGACGCTCGCCAAAACAAAATGTCAGAGCATCATTCGATCAGGTGGCCACACCTGACCGGATAAAGATGCTCGCCAAAACAAAATGTTAGAGCGCGATCGTCTGAGGTTGATCCAACCTCAGACGTGAATCGCCCTCTCAAACTTAACAAGCGCGGACCTGGATCGCGTCAACCTGACGCTATCAAGGTCTGGCGCGGTGTCCGTGAGCAAACGCGATCGGAAACCGTGCTATCCGGGGGCGGCGAACTTCGCCAGCATCACGGCGATCTGCTCGGGGTCGGATTGCTCCATGATTTTGCGCGCGAACCGCACGCAGGCGTCCGAATCGACGGTCCGCACCACCTGCTTAACCCGCGGCACGGCCGAAGCATTCATGCTGAACGCCCGCAGCCCAAGGCCCAGAAGCAGCGGCGTGACGCGGGGATCGCTCGCCATTTCGCCGCACAGCGAGACCGGCATCCGCATCCGCAACGCCGCCTCGGTCGCGAACTGGATCAGGCGCAAGACGGCGGGATGCAGCGGATCGTACATGTCCGCGACATCGCTCTCGCCGCGGTCGACCGCCAGCGTATGCGCCGTCAGATCATTCGTGCCGATGGCGAAGAAATCCGCTTCCAACGCCAGCGCATCCGCC
The DNA here is from genome assembly GCA_043785025.1 of Acetobacteraceae bacterium. Lineage (GTDB taxonomy): Bacteria > Pseudomonadota > Alphaproteobacteria > Acetobacterales > Acetobacteraceae > Rhodopila. The sequence goes on along the minus strand of JAYVXQ010000459.1, from coordinate 4,139 downwards.
GATAGCGCCGCGCCCGGCGTCTCGATCATGATGCCCAGAGGAGGCAATTTCTCCGCCACCCGCTCCCCGCGCCGCCGCAACCGCCGCGCCACCCGCTCATAGGTTTCGCGCGCCGCCCGCACCTCGCCGACCGTGGTCACCATCGGCAGCAATACCCGCACCGGGCCATACACCGACGACCGCAGGATCGCGGCCAGCTGCGTTTCGAACAATTCGGGCCGCCGCAGCAGCAGGCGCAGGCCGCGCAATCCCATCGCCGGGTTCACATCCGACAGATCGGGCACGAGGCCGGCGTTCGACAGCGCCTCGATCTCTTTCTCGCCACCCCAGTCCAGCACGCGAATGGTGACGGGATCGCCGTTCATCGCCTCGACGACTGTCCGATACGCTTCCAATTGCGCCGCCTCGTCGGGGACGGTGTCGCGGTTCATGAACAGGAACTCGGTCCGGAACAGCCCGATGCCATGCGCGCCGGATTGCGCGATCAGCGGCAATTCCACCGGAAGTTCGAAATTCGCCTGTAATTCCACGCTCTCGCCATCCAGCGTCTCGGCGGGCAGCCGCCGCAGGCGGGCATAGCGCTGCCGGTCGCGGGCGAACGCGGCGACCGAGCGTCGCGCGGTTACCAGCGTCTCGGCACTCGGGTGCAAGGTGATCACGCCGGTGATCCCATCCACCACCAGCGTATCCCCCGGCCGCGCCGCCTGGGTTAATCCGGCCGCGCCCAACACCGAGGGCACCCCCAAAGCCCGCAACATCACGGCGGTATGACCATCGGTCCCGCCCTCATCGGTTGCCACCCCCGCCAGACGCGACGGATCCAGCAGCGCCGCGTCCGAGGGCCGCAACGACTCGCTGACCAAAATCGCGCCATCCGGCAAGCCCAGGAAACTGCGAAATGGTGTGCGTGTGAGGTTCCGGACGAGACGGCGGGCGATCTCCCGCACTTCCTCGGCGCGGCGATTGAGGCCCATGCGATCCTCGGCGTTGATCCCGGCTTCCGCCTGATCCAGGATCGCCTGCACGATCGCCTCGGCCTCGGCCATCACCGCGCCCTCGGCGGACATCAGGGTTTCCTCGACCCGCCGCCGCACCCCCCGCACCAGGCGGGAGGGACCGATCATGCGCAAATACGCGTCGATCAGTGGGGCGATCTCCGCCTGGCTTTCCTCGGGCAGCACGGTCAGCCGCGCCCGTAGTTTATTCAATTGCTTACGCGATTGCAGGATGGCCGCGTCCAGCCGCGCGCCCTCGGCGGCGATATCGGCGGCCGCGATCCGGGGCGTGATCTTCGGGATTTCCGGCTCGGTCGCGCGGAACACTGGGCCAATGGCGACACCCGCGGCGGCGGCGATCCCCTGAAACCGCCGCTCGGCCCGTGGACCCGCCTTGGGGCGCGCGGGTGTGTTAGTCGCGTTCATCGAAGCCCGCTTCGACGATCGCGGTCAGCGCGTCCAGCGCCTCGCTGGCGTCCCAACCCTCGGCGCGGAGTTCCAGTTGGCAGCCCTTGCCGGCGCCCAACATCATCAAACCCATGATCGAGCGCGCGGACACCGGTGGCTCACCCCCGCGCACCACGTCGACGGAGGCCCCGAATCGCTCGGCGATCATCACGAATTTGGCGGCGGCGCGCGCGTGCAGCCCGCGCTTATTGGCGATCGTGACGGTTCGGGTGACAATTGGCGTCCCGCTCTCGGTCATTTCTCCCCCACGCCCTCATCACCGGGCTGATTTTAGAGTGCGATCGCCTCAGGCCGTCTTCGACCTGAGGCGTGAATCGCCCTCGCAAACCTGAGTGCGATCGCCTTCGACCTGAGGCGTGAATCGCCCTCGCAAACCTGAGTGCAATGATCAAAAGCGATGTCCGCGCCCTAACGCGGAAGGATATCGGTTTGATCCGGGCACGCCGGCCCGTCGCTCCGGCAGCCATGCAGCACATGCGACGCGGACGCGATGTATTTCCGGCCCGCCTGCTCGGCGCAACTGACCGCGTCGGCCAGCGGCTGGCTGGATCGCACCTTCGCCAGCTTCACCAGCATCGGCAAATTCACCCCCGCGATCACCTCGACGCCCTTGCGCTCCATCATCGAGATCGCGAGATTCGACGGTGTCCCGCCAAACATATCCGTCAGCAGCACGACCCCGTCCCCGGTGTCGCACCGCCCGATACAGGCTTCGATCTCCGCGCGGCGGGATTCGACATCGTCGTCCGGTCCGATACAGACCGTGCCGACACATTTCTGGGAGCCCACGACATGTTCCATGGCGAGGCGGAGTTCCTCGGCAAGGCGGCCATGCGTGACCAGGATCATACCGATCATGTTTGGTCTGACATGCTCCAACCGGCATCCCGTCGCGGGAGCCCTGAGTGATGACGATGCGCCATAATGTATTCTCAGGCCTCCTGTGCCCGAACCGGGGCGCCGTCGTGTGCCGCTCCGGTGGCCTCAATCTCGTTTCGAATCGTCCTACCGGACCTGGCGTCCGGGCTTACGTCGCCCATGCGCAATTCCCTGTGAGTCACGGTCTGCCGCCAATCCAATCCGGCCTCCCCAGCCGCGCGATCCGCGGCGAGACGTCCACCCGCGTAATCCGCGGTCAGACGAGATGACAAATGGGCGGCCAGCTGTTCAACCAAATAGACCGAGCGATGCCGCCCACCGGTGCACCCGACCCCTATCGTCGCGTATTTTTTGCCTTCGTTCACGAAACGCGGCAGCAACAGATCAACCATACCCGTGATTGCTGAAAGATAGGCCGCGTAGTCCGCATCGGCGCGTATATAGGCGCCAACGTCCGGGTCAAGCCCGGTACGTGGTCGCAAAATGGGATCGTAATGCGGGTTGCGCAAGAAGCGGGCATCGAACACCAGGTCCGCCTCCTTCGGCAGCCCCTTGGCATATGAAAACGAGATCAACGACACAACCATCCGCGCGTCCGACTCACCACTGGGCGGGCCGAACCGCGCTTCGATCATCTGGCGCAGGCGGGCCAACTGTAAATCGGACGTATCGATGACCAGATCAGCGGCTTCGCGCAGCCGCGCGGTGATTTCCTGCTCGATTTCGATCCCGATCGTGACCCGGTCGCGCGGCGCCAAGGGGTGCCGGCGGCGGGTTTCGGTGAAGCGGCGCATGAGCGTGGCTTCGTCGGCATAGGCGAAGACAAGCTCTGGCAGCAGGGCAGGATTGCGTCTCAGGGTGGTCAGAGTGTCAAGCACAAGCTCCGCGTCGAACCCTCTGGTGCGTGCGTCGATGCCGATCGCGATGTCCCGGTCGGCCCGCGTCGCCAGGCTTTCCAGCAGCCCGATCGGCGGATTATCGACAGTGTCGTAGCCAACATCCTCCAACGCATGCAGCGCCGAGGCCTTGCCCGCCCCCGACAATCCCGTGACCACCACCACGCGGCGGCGCCCGGTGTCGAGCGGCGTGCCAACTGGGGCCGTCATGGCGTGTTCGTCATGGGGCGAATGCACCCGCGTGCGAGGCGACCAGACCGAGAGCGCAATCCAGCGCCAAACCGACACGATCCGGCGCCGAGGCATGCGCCGCGCCAATCCGAACCACCGGCAAATCAAGGGCCGGATGGCGTTCGGGCTCTGGCAGACGGTCCTGTGTCTCGGTCAATGCGATGACTACTTTGAGAACGGTTTCGGTTAAATATGGCAGCCGGACGATCCCGAGGCCGCGCACCTCCAACAATCCCGCCAAAGCCTCGGGCGCCCGCGCGCGCCCGTGACGGAGTTCCACCTGATCGTCAGCGACAAGCCTAAATCCGCGCCCGATCAGCCGCAATGTCAAATCCGATTTACCGGCGCCGGGGGGACCCAGAATCAAAACACCAGCGCCGTCGCGCGCGACACAATTGCCATGGATCCGCACGACAGTCTCCATCGAATGATTGTGAGCCCAGGAGACGGGAAAGGGAAGCGGCAAACGCCGCCCCGAACCCGGGGAGGAGGCGCTGCCTCCTTCACCTCCGCCAGGGACCGGGTCCCTGGACCGCCAACCGATTGCTCCGGACCCTCGCTCATGCGACCGTGCCGGTGTCATGATCAATCGGTCCAGTATCGAAACCGCCGCGGCCCGCGTCGCGCCCTTTGTCCGGCGCACGCCCGTGATCACGGTCACCGTTCCGCT
>JAYVXQ010000458.1:0-3465 GCA_043785025.1 Acetobacteraceae bacterium | reverse complement strand
ATGGCGCGCTGGCCGAGGGCGACATCGGCCGCCATTTCCCGCCCTCGGAGAATACCTGGAAGGACGCCGACAGCGCCCGTTTCCTGACCCATGCGGCGGGACGCATCGCCGCCCGCGGCGGCCGCCTGGTCAACGCCGACATCACTCTTATTTGTGAGCGCCCGAAAATCACCCCGCACGCCCAGGAGATGCGGGAGCGCCTGGCGGGACTTTTGGGGATCCGGGTCGATCAAATCTCCGTCAAAGCCACCACCACCGAGAAACTGGGCTTTACCGGCCGTGGCGAGGGCATCGCCGCGCAAGCCGCCGTGATGCTGCTGTTGCCCGCGTGAGGTAGTGTCTCAGTTTGAAGTCCGGCTCCGGCCCGCTCCCCCTCCCGGCCACCCATGTCATTATAATCGTGGGTGGCCGGGAGCGGGCCGGAACCGGACCTACTTTTTCAAACTGAGACACTACCCCGCGTGAACACGGCGGGACAATGTGCGGGCGACGTGCTAAGCTGCGCGGCATGAGCGCGGTTCTTCACTCTCCGATGTCCATGACGGACTTCCTGGCCTGGGAGGCACGTCAGGATATCCGCTGGGAATTCGATGGCATCGGCCCGGTCGCGATGAACGGAGGCTCGTTCGCGCATGAGCGGATTGGCACGCGCCTCCGCACCCTGCTCGACATGCAACTGATGGACAAACCGTGCCGCGTCCTCGGCCCGACGATGAAAATCGAGGTCGCGGGCCGCATCCGCTACCCCGACGCCTTCGTCTCATGCGGCCCCGTCGCCCCCGACGCCACGGTGATCCGCGATCCCGTCGTGGTGTTTGAAGTGCTGAGCCCCAGCACCGACCGCACGGACCGGGTCCTGAAACTGCGGGAATATCAGGCCACGCCCTCCATTCAACGCTACGTGATCTTGGAACAATCCGGCGTCGTCGCCTGGGTTTTAACCCGCGCGCGCGACGCCGAGGGCAACCCGCTCGACGCGCCCTGGACGATCACGGGCCTCAAATCCGGCGATTTTCTGGCCTTGCCCGAGATCGATGTCGCCATCGCGCTGGCCGATCTTTACGCCGGCGCGGGCCTTCCGGCCGATTGATCGCCGAGGCACGCGTCATCGCCTCCAGGTGATGCCGCAAGGCGGCCACGCATCGGCCTGTTCACCTGATATCCCATGATGCTCTTGCATTTTCGCGCGCCTTCACCTAACTACCCTCCTCGCCCCATTTCTCAGACCGGAGGTTGAGCGCATGGCGCGCGTCACCGTTGAAGATTGCGTTCAAAAAGTCCCCAACCGATTTGAGCTGGTTTTGCTCGCCTCGCAGCGCGCGCGCAACCTCGCCCGCGGGGAGGAACTGACCGTCGATCGCGACAACGACAAGAACCCCGTTGTCGCCTTGCGCGAAATCGCCGAGGAAACGATCGAGCTTGGCCGGATCGAACAGGATTTGGTGCGCTCCTTGTCCCGCGCGCCCGAGCCCGAGCCCGCCGACGAGGAAGTGCTGGACCTCATCCCGACCGATCAGAATATTTTCGGCCTGCAGGATGTCAGCACCGAGGAAGAGACCACCGCTTTGGAAGAGGAGATGGAGGTTCTGTCCCCCGAAGACATGGACATGGAAGCGGCGATCGAGGCGGAACTCGGCGGACGGGCGGCGCGGTAGCCGCGGATGGCCAATGGGCATGGAACCGGCGCGCCGATCTGGTCCGCCCGCGCCATGCCCCTGACCATGCCCGATGGCGTCGGCTCGCCCTCCACGGAGAAGGAGGCCGCCGCCAAACCCGCGATGATCCGTCAGTATGAGCTGACGGAAAAAATCCACGCCTACGATCCCAAAGCCGATACGCGGCTGATCGACGCCGCTTATGTCATGGCGATGCAGGCGCATGGGGCGCAGCGGCGCGATAATGGCGATCCGTATTTCTCCCATCCCGTCGCCGTCGCCGATATCCTGGCGAGCTACCGGCTCGACACCGCCTCCATCGCCACGGCGTTGCTGCATGACGTGATCGAGGACACGCCGGTCAAACTGCCGGAGATCGAGGCGCGGTTCGGCAAGGAAATCGCCGGTCTGGTGGATGGCGTCACCAAGCTGACGCGCCTCGAATTGCAATCGGATCGCACCAAGCAGGCGGAGAATTTCCGCAAGCTCGTCCTGGCCATGAGCCGGGATATCCGCGTCCTGCTGGTGAAACTCGCGGACCGGCTGCACAACATGCGCACGCTGCATTTTGTTCGCGATCAGGACCGGCGCAAACGCATCGCGGGCGAAACGATGGAGATTTACGCCCCGCTGGCCGAGCGGATCGGCATGGATCAGGTCAAGACCGAACTGCAAACTCTGGCGTTCATGCAACTGGACCCCGAGGCGTATGCGACCATCCAGGCGCGGCTGAATTTCCTGCGCGGGCAGGGTGCCGATGTGATCGACGATGTCCGCCGCGAACTGGTGAAAGTCGTGCGCGACGCCGGCGTTGAAACGGTCGAGATCCAGGGCCGCGAAAAATCGCCCTGGTCTATCTGGGAAAAGATGCATCGCCGTAACGTCGCGTTCGAGCAATTATCCGACATCATGGCGTTCCGTGTCGTGGTCAAAACCAAAGGCGATTGTTACGCCGCGTTGGGCGCGATCCATTCCGCCTATCCGGTGATCGCCGGCCGTTTCAAGGATTATATTTCGACACCGAAATCCAACGGCTATCAAAGCCTGCACACCGGTGTGACGTTGCGCGAGCCGCGCAACCAGAAGATCGAAATCCAGATCCGGACGGACGATATGGAGGATGTGGCGGCGAACGGCGTCGCCTCGCACTGGATCTATAAGACGCCGGGCGTCAAGAGCGACATGAAGGATGTGAAAACCTTCCGCTGGGTGCAGGATCTGTTGGAAATCCTGGAGGATTCGTCGGCCCCCGATGAGTTTCTGGAAAACACGAAACTCGAGCTTTATGAGGATCAGGTTTTCTGCTTCACCCCGAAAGGCCAGTTGATCCAGTTGCCGCGTGGCGCGACTCCGGTGGATTTCGCTTATTCGGTGCACAGTCAGGTCGGCGATACCTGTGTCGGCGCCAAGGTGAACGGGCGTTTGTTGCCGCTGCGTCATCAATTGCAGAACGGCGATCAGGTCGAGATCATGACGGCGCGCGGTGGCACGCCCTCGCCGCAATGGGAACGTTTCGTCGTCACGGGCAAGGCGCGCGCCCGCATCCGCCGCTTCGTGCATCAGGAACAGCGCGATCACGCGCGCGCCCAGGGAAGGGCGGATTTGACGAAGGCGTTCCGTCAGGCGGGGGTGGATGGGTCGGAACGGGCGCTGGAACCGGCGTTGAAGGCGCTGAAGATCGCCACGCCGGACGATCTTTACGTGGCCGTTGGGAATGGCAACATCGCGCCCAAGGATGTGGTGCACGCGGCGTGGCCGGAACTGCGGCAATCCAACGCCCCGCCGATGATGATGCCGATGCCGTCGCGCG
>JAYVXQ010000457.1:0-11153 GCA_043785025.1 Acetobacteraceae bacterium | reverse complement strand
TGGTGCCGCTGCCTGGCGCGATCGATGATCATCAAACCGTGAACGCGTCCGCTTTGGCCGCGGCCGGCGGCGCGTGGGTTTTATCGCAGCCGACCTTCACCCCCCCGGCGCTCACCGAACGTCTGGCGGCTTTGCTGATGGACCCCGCCGCCCTTGTTCACGCCGCCCAGGGTGCTCGAAGCGTGGCTCAATCTGGCGCCACCGCGGCGCTCGCTGGCCTGGTTGAACACATGGCCCTTCAGGAGATCGTCGCATGAGGGCCCTGCCGCTCAGCATCGGCAAAATGCACTTCGTCGGTATCGGCGGCATCGGCATGTCCGGGATCGCCGAGGTGCTGCATACGCTTGGCTACGCGGTCCAGGGCAGCGATGTCGCCGAATCCGCCAATGTCCGCCGCTTGCGTGAGGCGGGGATCCCGGTCGCCATCGGCCATGACGCGGCCAACCTCGGCGACGCCCGCGTGGTCGTGGTCTCCACCGCCGTGAAACGCGACAACCCCGAGGTCGCCGCCGCCCGCGCCCGATTCATTCCCGTCGTCCGCCGCGCCGAAATGCTCGCGGAGTTGATGCGGCTGAAATGGGCCATCGCCGTCGGCGGCACACATGGCAAGACCACCACCACCAGCCTGATCGCCTGCATGCTGGAACAGGCGCACATGGACCCGACGGTGATCAACGGCGGCATCATCAACGCGTACGGCAGCAACACCCGCATGGGGGAGGGCGAGTGGATGGTCGTCGAGGCCGATGAAAGCGACGGCAGCTTCCTGCGCCTGCCCGCCGTCATCGCCGTCGTCACCAACATGGACCCCGAGCATCTGGATCACTGGGGCACCGCGGAGGCGATGGTCGCCGGCTACGACCAGTTCGTCGCCAACATCCCCTTCTATGGTTTCGCCGTGCTGTGCATCGATCATCCGGCCGTGCAGCAGATGATCCCGCGGCTGTCGGACCGCCGCATCATCACCTATGGCTTTTCGCCGCAGGCCGATGTGCGGGCGGAGAATGTGCGGCCCGACAAGGCGGGCTCCACCTTCCATGTCGTGGTCGCCGACCGGGTGCGCGGCCGCTCCCGCCGCATGGGCCCGTTCCGGCTGCCGATGTTGGGCGCCCATAACGTGCAGAACGCGCTGGCCGCGATCGCCGTGGGCGTGGAGATGGAGATCAAGGATCAGGTCCTGCACGACGCCTTCATCAACTTCAAAGGCGTGAGCCGCCGCTTCACCAAAACCGGCGAGACCGGCGGGATCACCATCATCGACGATTACGGCCATCACCCGGTGGAGATCGCCGCCGTGCTGAAAGCCGCCCGTCAGGCCGGCGCCCGCGACGTCATCGCCGTTGTCCAACCGCATCGCTACTCCCGCCTGAACTCGCTGTTCGCCGAATTTTGCGCCTGCGTGAACGACGCCGGCACCGTCATCGTCGCGGACGTTTACGCCGCGGGCGAGGCGCCGATCGCGGGCATCGACCGCGACGGCCTCGTTGAGGGCATGCGCGCGCGTGGCCATCGCAGCGTGGTGCCGTTGTCCGCCCCCGCCCGCCTCGCCGAGATGGTGCACGCGATCGCCAAATCCGGCGATTTCGTCGTCTGCCTTGGCGCCGGGTCGATCACCCAATGGGCCGCCACATTGCCCGCCGAACTGGCCGCGTTGCAGGCCTCCGCCCGCCGTCCCACCGGGAAACTCGCGTCATGATGGCCGCCGCGCGGATCGTCGAGACGAACGACATCGGCTTGCCGCCGATCCGGGGGCGCGTGCAAACGGCGGCGCCTCTGGGTCCCTTCACCTGGTTCCGCGTCGGCGGTCCCGCCGAGTTTCTGGTCCGGCCCGCCGACACCAACGATTTGTCGGCGCTGCTGTCGGGGATTGCGGTCACGATGCCGGTGCAGGTGATCGGCGCCGCCTCCAATCTGATTATCCGCGATGGCGGCCTGCCCGGCGTGACCATCCGCCTCGCCCGCGGTTTTTCGACCATCGCGATCGAGGCCGATGGCATCGTCGCGGGTGCGGCGGCGTTGGACCTGACGGTCGCTGAAACCACCGCCGCCGCTGGTCTCACGGGCCTCGAGTTCCTGTCCGGCATTCCTGGCACCATCGGCGGCGCGGTGGCGATGAACGCCGGCGCCTATGGCTCGGACATGGCGGATGTCGTGTCATGGGCGGAGTGCGTCACCCGCGACGGATCGAAACGGCGTTTGACCCCGGCCGATCTCGCTTTCGGCTATCGCCACGCTTATATCCCGCCGGGCGGTGTCATCACCCGCGTCGGCCTGTCCGCGAAACCCGGCGCCGCCCCCGTGATCGCCGCCAAAATGGCTGAGATCCGCGCCGCGCGTGAGGCGACGCAACCGATCCGCGCCCGCACCGGGGGATCCACCTTCCGCAATCCCGACGGCATGAAAGCCTGGGAGTTGATCGACGCCGCCGGCTGCCGCGGCCTGACCATCGGTGCCGCTCAGGTGTCCGAAAAACACTGCAATTTCCTTATCAACACCGGCGGCGCGACCGCCGCCGACATTGAGAAATTGGGCGAGGAAGTCCGCCGCCGCGTCCGCGCCGCGACCGGCGTCGACCTGCACTGGGAAATCCGCCGCATTGGCGTGCCGGGGGAGGCGTTGGCATGAGCCGGGTCGCTGTTTTGCATGGCGGTATTTCCTCCGAGCGCGAGGTCAGCCTGTCCTCCGGCCGTCAGGTCGCGAGCGCCTTGCGCACCGCCGGTTACACGGTCGATCTGATCGACGTCACCGGCGATCTTGGCGTGCTGTTGCAGGCGCTGACGCCGAAGCCCGACGCCGTGTTCAACGCGTTGCATGGCCGCTTCGGCGAGGACGGCGCGATCCAGGGCGTGCTGGATTGGCTGGACATTCCCTACACGCATTCCGGGGTGCGCGCCTCGGCGATCGCGATGAACAAGGAAGCGGCGAAAGCGATCTTCGCCTCGGTTGGCCTGCCGGTCGCCAAAAGCGCGATCGTGCCGGTCGCCGATCTGGCCGCCGCCGATCCGATGCCGATGCCTTATGTCATCAAGCCGATCAGCGAGGGATCCTCGGTCGGGGTGTCGATCATCCGTCTGGGCGACAATCGCCGCGCGGAGGTCGCGCGGGCCTGGCGCTTTGGCCCCACTGCGATGGTCGAGGAGTTCATTCCCGGCCGCGAACTGACCGTCGCCGTGATGGGCGATCGCGCTTTGACGGTCACCGATATCGTCGCCGACGCCGGAGCGTTTTACGATTACGAATCGAAATACGGCGATGGCGGGTCGCACCATATCGTTCCGGCCGCGATCCATCCCGCGATCCACGCGCAGGCGATGGAGGCGGCTTTGTTGGCGCATCGCGCGTTGGGCTGCCGTGGCGCGACGCGCTGCGATTTTCGTTACGACGACACGCAAGGCGAGCCGGGACGGCTGATCCTGCTGGAAATCAACACCCAGCCCGGTCTGACGCCGACATCCCTGTTGCCCGAACAGGCCGCCCATCTGGGCATCGACTTCCCGGCTTTGTGCGCCTGGATGGTGGAAAACGCGACATGCCGGGAGTGATTTGACATGGCCTCTCGCCCCCGCGGTTCGGTCAATGACCGCCCGCCGAAATGGAAACTGTTTCTGCGCCGGCAACGCTGGACATTGCCTTATGTCGCATGGGCCTTGGCCGGCGTGACCGTGGCGGCGGCCGGCGTCGTGCTGCTGCGCAAGGCGCAACCCGGCGACAGCATCGCGTCGTTACGTGAAAAGATCGGTGTGATGACGGCGGATGCTGGCATGCGCGTTGCTGATATCGTGATCGAGGGCCGCGCCAACACGCCCGAGCCGATTTTGCGCGCCGCCCTTGGCGTCAGCAAAGGCGATCCGATCATCGGTTTCTCGCTGGAACAGGCGCGCGCCCGGATCGAAAAACTCACCTGGGTTGGCCATGCGACGGTGGAGCGGCGTTTGCCCGGCACGATCGTGGTGGCGCTGACCGAGCGGCGTCCGTTCGCTGTCTGGCAAACCCGCGACAAGGACACGCTGATCGATCGCGAGGGCAAGCCGGTCAGCAACGAGGATCTGTCCAAATATCACCATCTTCCGTTGATCGTCGGACCCGGCGCGCCGGAAGCCGCGCGCCCGCTGTTGGATGCGCTGATGGAACGTCCGGCGATCCAGGCCCGCGTGCTGGCGGCCGTGCGCATCGGGGAGCGGCGCTGGAACCTGCGGATGAAAAATCACACCGACATCATGCTGCCCGAGGGGCACGAGATCGAGGCGCTGGACCGCTTATTGGCCCTGCATCAATCGATGGCGCTGCTGGACCGTCCGGTACAGGCGATCGACATGCGGCTGCCGGACCGGCTTGTGCTGCGGCCATTGGCGCGTCCGGGCGACTCGACCGCGACTGATAAAGGGGCTGCCCAGCCCATGCCGAAGAAGCCGATTTAGGAGTGCGATCGTGAACGATATGCCGCACCGATTGTTACCCCCCGATGGCGGGCCGCCGGACATCGACCGGTCGCGGCCGCATCGGTCCGGCGCGTTCGGGGTGCTGGACATCGGCACGACCAAAATCGTCTGCCTGATCGCCCGGATCGACAGCGACGGCGAATTGCGCGTGCTTGGCTGTGACTGGCGCCAGGGTTTGGGCGTGCGCGGCGGCAGCATCGTCGATCTGGACAAGGCCGAGCGGGCGATCCGCGCCTGCGTGGGCCAGGCCGAAAACATGGCCGACACCAGGCTGCGCGCCGTCACCGTCAACCTGACCTGCGGCCAGCCTGATTCGAACGTTTACAATGTAAAATGGTCGCTCGATGCCCCCGCCGAGGGCCGTCCCGTTACTGATCACGATGTGCGCGAGGTCGTGCGCGAAGGCCGCAATCTGTCGCGCGCCGAGGGCCGCGAACCCGTGCACGTGATGCCGTTGAAATTCGGTCTGGACAACACGGAACATGTCGTCGATCCGCGCGGTCTGTATTGCTCGACGCTGGATGCGCGGCTGCATGTGATCGACGCCTCATCCTCGGCGATGCGGTCATTGGAAGCGTGTCTGCGCCGTTGCGATCTGGATATCGAGGCGATCGTTTCGGCGCCGATGGGTTCCGGTCTGTCGACGCTGGTCGGCGATGAGCGGGAAATCGGCGCCACCGTCATCGACATGGGCGGCGGCACCACCAACGTCGCGACCTGGTTTGAGGATCAGTTGATCCACACCGCGCAAATCCGTTTGGGCGGGTTGCACGTGACCAGCGACATCGCCAAGGGATTGTCGACCCCTCTGGCGTCGGCCGAGCGGTTGAAAACCATGTGGGGCAACGTTGAAAGCAGTCCCGACGACGATCAGGACATGCTGCCGGTGCCGCGTGTGGGCGAACCCGATCACCGGGTTTCCAAAGTGCCGCGGACCATGGTGGTGAACATCATCCGGCCGCGGATCGAGGAAACCTTTGAGCAGATCAGGGATAAGCTCGCGGAGTCCGGATTGTCGCGCGCCACCGGCAATCGCATCGTGCTGACCGGCGGGGCCAGTCAATTGCCCGGCCTGATGCACCTCGCGCGTCAAATTCTTGGCCACGACGTGCGATTGGGTCAGCCGATGCCGGTGCGCGGAATGCCTGAGATTTACACGGGACCCGCCTTCGCGACCGTGACCGGGCTTTTGCAATGGGCCTGTTCCGAAGGGGGAACGTTCCACGAACTGGATGCCATGCGGGGGAAAAGTCCCGGCTGGTTCCGCCGTCTGACGAACTACATCCGGGATCGCGTGTGATGACTTGCACCGAATCCATTTCGTCGTCCTACAAGTCCCTTGACCGTCATCCCGTCAATCCGGGGAGGATATCGACATGACCTTGAACCTGAACGCTCCGCCGCTGATGCACACCGATTTCACGCCCAGGATCACCGTGATCGGGGTGGGGGGCGGGGGGACGAACGCGGTGGATAACATGATCCTCGCGAACCTGCGCGGTGTGGACTTCGTTGTCGCCAACACGGATGCGCAACAGTTGATGCACAGCAAGGCGGATCGCCGGGTGCAGCTTGGCCCGCACATCACGCAAGGTTTGGGCGCGGGCGCGAAGCCTGAGGTTGGACGCGCCGCCGCGGAAGAAGCCGCCGATGAGGTCTATCGTCATCTGGACGGCACGCACATGGTGTTCATCACCGCGGGCATGGGTGGGGGCACCGGCACGGGTGCGGCGCCGGTGATCGCGCGCATGGCGAAAGAGCGTGGCATTCTGACTGTCGGTGTCGTCACCCGTCCGTTCGGGTTCGAGGGCACGCGACGGGCTCGCGCGGCGGAGGCGGGCATTCAGGAATTGCAGGAATACGTCGACACGCTGATCGTCATTCCTAACCAAAATCTGTTCAACATCGCGTCGGACCGCACCACCTGGAAAGAGGCCTTCAAGATGGCCGATCAGGTGCTTTACATGGGCGTGCGCGGTGTGACCGATCTGATGATGGTGCATGGTCAGATCAATCTGGACTTCGCCGACATCAAAACCGTGATGGCCGAAATGGGCAAGGCGATGATGGGCACCGGGGAGGCTGAGGGCGAAGGCCGGGCCGCCCGCGCCGCTGAGGCCGCGATCAACAATCCGCTGCTGGAGGAAACCAGCATGGCCGGCGCGCGCGGCCTGTTGATCAACATCACCGGCGGCGACGATCTGACGTTGTTCGAGGTTGATGAGGCCGTCAGCACCGTCCGCAAGCAGGTGGACGATGAGGCGAACGTGCTGTTCGGCTCGGCCACCGATGAATCGTTGACGGGCCGTATCCGTGTCTCGGTCGTGGCGACCGGCATCGATCAGCCGCGCGACCATGAAGCGCAGCGGCCGCGTTTGATCACGGTGGGTGGCGCGCCGATGGCGGAGCCGCAGCCGATTCCGATGCCGCTCCGGACCATGGCGCATGCCATGCCGGTGACGCACGGCGCGCTGGCGATGGCGATCGATCCGGCTTCGTCGCAAATGCTGGCCTCCCAGACCACGCCCTTGCGCACCCTCGCGGCGCAGCCGGAGCGTGTGATCATTCCGGATCCGATGCCCTACCCCGAGGATCCGCAAGCGCGCCGCGCCCCGGCGCCGATGGCCCAACCCATGAGCGTGCCGCGTCCGCGCCAGCCGTCCAGCCTGTTCCCGCGCGACGATCAGGCCGTGGTGACCGAGGCCGCTCCACCCGCCGCCAAGTCATTGTTCCAGCAGGTGACGGGATTGTTTGGCAAGCGATCGACCGCTGAACCGGCGCGCGAGCTTGCGCGGCGGCGTGAACCGGTGGCGCAACCGGTGCCGGAGACCGTTACCGAACTGGCGGTCGATCAGGATCGTCCGGCGGATCGGCGCAACGTCGCGGCGGATGAGAGCGGGCTGGAAATTCCGGCGTTCCTGCGGCGGCAGTCGTCGTAATCGTCCGGCGGTGACTACCCAACGGTGACGCTGTCATTGGTGGAGGTCAGAGCGGTTTCCGATCGCGTTGGCTCTCGGAACCCGCTCTCACTCTTTGTTTTGGCGAGCAGCTTTATCCGATCAGATGTGGCCACCTGATCGGATGACGCGCTCCCTCTTTGTTTTGGCGAGCATCTTTATCCGATCAGATGTGGCCACCTGATCGGATGACGCGCTACCGCCCATGTTTCGCGTGCCATTCCGCTGCGCGCGGAATTGGCAAGCCCAGAGTGTCGCGCAATGTCGGCCCTTCATAATCCATGTGAAACAGCTTGCGCCGTTGCAGTTCCGGCACCAGCAGCCGTGTCACATCCTCATACGATCCCGGCATATGGGTCGCGGCGATGACGAACCCGTCACACGCGGGTGCCGTGAACCATTCCTCCATCTGATCGGCGACCTGTTTCGGCGTGCCCGCGAACATCTTGTGTTCTTTCACCGTGCCGCGTCCTGAGACTTCCACGAAATCGCGCACGGTCGGGTTTTTCTTGCCGGAGAACTGCACGACCCGATCGCGGAATCCGTGCCAGCTGAGATCGGCCAGTTCCTCATCGGTGAACGGCTCGTCATACGGCTTTTTGGAAAAATCATAGTCGGTGACTTCCGAGATCAGGACCAGAGCATCGATTGGTTTCGCCGTCGCCTCGATGATCGCTTTCTTTTCCATCGCGGCGGCCTCGGATTCCGCGACGCACACGTAACAGGCGGGTGCCACCTTGACGGACGCCGGATCGCGCCCCTCGGCGGCGACGGCGGCCTTGAACGCGGCGTAGCTTTTCTTTCCGGCTTCGAGATTATGATGAATGACGAACACCAGCTCCGCCCATCGCGCCGCGAAGGACTGCCCGCGTCCCGACTGGCCCGCCTGGATCAATACCGGATGGCCTTGCGGCGACCGCGGCACGCTGAACGGCCCGCGCGAGTCGAAGAATTTGCCCTTGTGATCCAACCGATGCACTTTGCTGGCGTCAGCGAAACGATTGTTTTCCTTGTCCAGGATCAGCGCGTCGTCTTCCCAGGTATTCCAATGGCCCATGACGACTTCCATGAACTCATCGGCGCGATCGTAACGGGCGTCGTGCTCCAGATGCTCGCCGCGGCCGAAATTCAGGCCCTCGCCGCTGTTCAAAGATGTCACGATGTTCCAGGCGACGCGTCCTTTCAGCATCAGATCCATGGTCGCGAACACACGGGCGACGTGGTACGGCTCATAATATGTGGTGGAATAGGTCGAGCCCAATCCGAGGCGGGATGTGACCATGCCCATCGCCATGAGGACGGTGCAGGGATCGAGTTTGACGGCGCGCACGCCGGCGTTGATGGCTTCCGCGTGATGATCCGTATAACGATCGGGCAGAGCGAGGCGATCGTCGAAGAACGCCATCTGGATCTTGCCTTCTTCCAGAACGCGGGCGATGCGCTGGTAATATTCCGGCGTCAGAAAATCCAGCGTGGTCGCGGGATGACGCCAGGACCCCGGCAAATTGGAACAGTTTTGCGCCTGCAGGAACGCGATCAGGGTCATCATACGCTGGGACATCGGTGGGGGATCCTTCAGATCGGCAGATCGACATCCAGCAGCGGCGCGTGCTGCTGACAGCCGTAAACATCGGTGTCGCCGAAATCGCCCGATGGCACCAGCCGCGGAAACGTCGCCTTGAAGGCGAAGGCGGCGTCGTATGGGGTGAACAACACGTGTTCCTCGGGCACGCCATACAGGCGCGCGAACAACGCGGGACACAGCACACCGGTCGCTTTCACGCGCCGGAACGTTTCGGCGTCGTCGAACACCACATCGATGGTCAGTTCGAACGGACCCGCGTTCTTGCTTTTGCAGACACGGGCGGCGTCGCGGATCAGGGTCATGTCAGACCATTTCATATTCGATGGGAAACATCTCGGCCGGATTGTCCACCTCGGCGACGTGGAACACGCTGAAGCGGTAGACCGCGCCCACCTCGATATCGGACGGGGAGAACGGGAAGGCCATGTTGCCTTCCCGGCACAAACGTCCCGGAAAATCGGTGTGCAGCATGTTGGCGCGCGCCATCCCGAGCACGGCGCTGGCGATTTCCTGGCTATCACGCGCGACGACCTCGATCACGAACCCAAGCTCGTGCGGCAGCGCGCCGCGCAAGGGCTCGCGCGCGCCCATGACGCCGTCGCGGCCGTAGACGCGAATGCCGAGTTGATACATGTCCGGGGATACGTCGAAGGCGGCGGCCTTGGTCGCGACCTCGGCCCTTACGCTGTCGAGGAAATGATCGAGCCGCCCGATCAGCAGCGGATCGCGCGTGCCGCAGACGCAGATGGCGCGATAGCCGGCCAGTTCCACGCCCTCTAGTTTGACGGTGTAACGATCCGCCGGGTTCCAGCGCATGCCGCTGATGCGCACGGCGCGGTCGCTGATGGCGTCGAACCGGCAGTCCGAGGTGTCGAGCATTCCGCCCGGCTCGATATGATGAATGGGGCTGCTGTTTTCGTGCAGGCTGTGATTGGCGATCGATAACGGGGTGCAACGGCGCGCCGGATTGGTGGGCTCGCATTCGACGACGTCGTCACGGATCGTTACCAAAAGACAGTCGTGGCCTTTGGGGATCGAGGGTGTCGCGCCGCATTCCAGCATCTTGCCCGCGTACCAGGCGGGTGCGGGCGGCAATTGCGCGCGGATCGCCGCCGCCGCCCAAGGTGCGGGGTCTGACGCGCGACCGGCCAGGATGACCTGAGCACCGTTGTCCAAAGCCTCGATGAAGGGTTCCGGCCCCATCATGCCGACGATCCGTGTCGCCCTGTCGATCGTCGCGTCCGTCAGCGGGGGCTGACGCGCCAGGCCGTGGATCGTGCCCTTGGCGGCGCGGCGTTTCAGATCGGCCTTATCCTGCTCGGCATGGATGATCGCCATTTTGAACCGCAGCCCGTCCTGACGGGCGATATCCCGCGCCATATCCGCGACCAGAGCGACATGCGGCGCCCCGCCGGCGCCGCCACAGGTGCCGATCACCAGCGGAATGTTGTGTTCGATCGCCGCGCGCAGCATCAATCGCAAATCCCGCCGGATCGCGATGGGCGAGCAGAACGGCTTGCCCGACCCCAGATAATGCGGTCCGGGATCGACCGAGCCGCCGTCGACGCCGATCATGTGCGGCGCGCGCGCCATGCCGGCTTTTAGCGACGCCTCGGGAAACCCGTAGCCGAGGATGGCGCTGGTCGACAGCAGTCTGATTTCCTTGCTCATGGCCGGCATTGTGTCACCTCCGCGCGGCGAATGCACTCACGCCGCGCGGAACGCGACCTCGGCATCCAGTGCGACGCCGAATGCATCCAGCGCCTTGGTCACATCGGCGTCGTCATGCACGGTGGAGATATAGAATTTCGTATCGCCCTTCAGGATCCCTTCCTCGCGCAATGCCGTATTGAAACGTTTCAGCGCATCGAAATCCTGTGTCAGTCCCGCGCGATAATCGACGATGTCGCCGGTCGCGAACATGACGTCGAACAACACCGGCTCCCCGATCACCTGTGCGGGCAATCCGCGCGCCGTGATCGCCTGACGCAGTCCGTCCATTAAGCGCCGTCCTGTCGTGAACACGGCTTCATAGGTTCCGGGACGGCGCAAAACCTCCAGCGTCATCAGACCGGCGACGGACGCCAAAGGATTGCCGGACAGCGTGCCGATTTGCGGCAGCACGGCGTCACCCATCGCGCCGCGATCGAAATGACGCATGATGTCGGCGCG
>JAYVXQ010000456.1:0-3468 GCA_043785025.1 Acetobacteraceae bacterium | reverse complement strand
GGGTCCGGCGATGGCGACGCGGCTCCCGTCCGCGTTCATTGACACCAACGCGACGGCGATGCCGGGATCGCGTAGTATCGCGACGCGACGGCCGCTGGCGGCATCCCACACCGCGGGATCGCCAAATTCCGACACCATGAAGACCCTTGATCCGTCGGCGCTAAACGCCCCGAGAGCCCAGACGGCGCGCCATGTGGGACTGTCTGCCACCGGGGAGTAATCGTTCGACTCCTCAAGCGCGGTGATCGCCTGCCCGGTCTCGGCGTCCCATACCCTCGCGGGATTGAGGCCGTCGCCATAGGTCAGGATCCGGGCATGGACGGCATTGGCCGCGGGTAGGTAAAGGGCCGCTGTACGCCTATCGAAGCTGGCCACGAACGGACCGGCGGAACCCGTGTCGGCGGTTCCCGCGCCCAAAGCCCGCGCGGATGGGATTCCGCGTTCTGGCCGAACGCACGGCCCCACGGAGAGTTCGGCCTCAACCTGAAGCACGGAAGCGTCCGGCGGCGTCCTGGCGTGGGGAACCGGTGCGCGAGCGGTTCGGCTCGACTCCTCAATCCCAGGAGCGGCAATGGCCAGCCAAAGAAAAGCCGTGAGGACGACAACCGTGCCAATCGCGGCGACAATGACGACGCGCTCTGATCCACGCACGATATTGCCCATGATCCTGAGCCAGGAAGTCTCAGTTCCCGCGTTAAATCCCGAGGCTGGGTCAGGGTCAACGCGCGACGGCTCGGACGGCTCGGTCATATTTGGTTTTCACGGCAATGAAAGCCCGGCGACGGCATTGGCGAATGCCCCGGTCGAAGCGAAGCGGACCCATCCAGAAAAGCGCGAAGCTTTGTCGTCGTCTGTCCATTTTGGTTCAACCTTGAGGTCAGTCCGTCAGGAGGTCTGATTTTTGGCGCGGATCGCGAAGCGGCATATTGGCTTTTCAATCCCTTCCGCCTGGTTCCAAATTTCTTTCAACCGGCCCCCAAAGGCGCGAGGTCATTTTGGCATCGGACGGGATCCGGTTCCAATCTGGCGTATGCTGGGATCATAAACGCGATTATTCCCCGGTATCCCATTTGGCCGCGAACACCGGTTTCTCGGTATCCCGTTTGGCCGCATGGCGGCATCACGCCAGATTATTGCTCGCGGAAATCGTGGTAATCCGCCCCATCACTCAAGGTTTTCCGGCCAAACCGGCTACTCCGTGTACATCCCATGCAGGCTCCCGTCTCGAGAAACCGCGGCTGGAGTCTGGTCGGCTGGATGTCTGCGTTTCCGACGCGCAATCCGTGTGACGATAACGCCGCCGGGTTGGTATTGGGCCGCCTGTCGTCCCATGCGCGGCTTCGACAACTTCACCAGTCCAAGTTCGAATAATTCCACGACGGCTCGACGGGCAGTGCGCCCAGATATACCCGGCAAATCACGCGCCAACCTTCTGCTGGTCAAATCGAGAGGCTCCGCGGTGTTCAAAACCGAGCCGGCATGGCTTCGCGCGACGGCCACGATAATCAGAAAAACCCGAGCCGCCGCATCGCTGATCTGAGCGGCGACGGAACGCAAATCCGTCGACCACATTTTCAGATATCCCGGAAGCCTCCGGTCGCCAGCGTTGAAACGCACAACGCTGCCATATTGACGGTGGGGTAGGCCGTAGACCGCCGCGCGTCCGGGCCCAGTGTTTGGACAGGAAGCGGAAGCGTTGTCTACAGATTGACAGGCAGCCCGTTCAGACTTTTCGCGCGGCGTCTGACATTCCAACGACGAATCAGAGTCGCCGCTCACGCCTGATCATGCCCCGTGGCCCCCGCCCCCCGCCCCCCGCCCCCCGCCGCCAGACCTCAAACCCTCATTGCGCCGCAAGCCTCTGCCGCAGCCGCGTGATCGCGCCCGGCAGGCCGCGCACCCTCAGCACCCGGCCCATCTCATCGTATTCTTCGGACAACACCCGCGCGCTTTCATACACCTCGCCAATCAGTCCTTGTTTCGCGAACGGCAACACCAGCACATCCTCCACCATGCCCGCCTCAAAGAACGCGATGATGGTGTCCCGCAACGCGCTCACGTCCTCCGGCGTATGGGCCGAGAGCAAGATCGCCTCCGGATGCTTCGCGATCAGGGCCGCGCGCCCAACCTCATCCACCCGGTCCATTTTGTTCAGCACCAGCCGGGACGGCACCGCATCCGCCCCGATCTCCCGCAGCACCTCGCGGCTGACCTCCAGCTGCGCCTCATGGGTCGGGTCCGATGCGTCGACCACATACAACAGCAACGAGGCCTCCAGCGCTTCCGCCAAGGTCGAGCGGAACGATGCGACCAGGTCGTGCGGCAGCTGCTTGATGAACCCGACCGTGTCCGAGACAAGTATTCTGGGCCTGGTCTCCGGCTGCAAAGCGCGCACGGTGGTGTCGAGCGTGGCGAACAACTTGTCCTCCACCAGCACCTCGCTGCCGGTCAGCGCCCGCATCAACGAGGACTTGCCCGCATTGGTGTAACCGACCAGCGCCACCCGCGGCTGGTCGCGGCGGGCGGACCGGCGCTGGTCGCTGTCGCGCTGCACCGCCTCCAGTTGGTCCTTCAGCTCAGACAGCCGGTCGCGCACCTTGCGGCGATCGAGCGCCAGGCTACTTTCCCCCGCTCCCGGGCCTTGCTGCCGCCCGCCGCCCGCCGAGGATTCCCGCATGCGAGGCGCCACATATTTCAGACGCGCCATCTCCACCTGAAGCTTCGCCTCGCGCGTGTTGGCGTGACGATGGAAGATCTCGACGATGACCCCGGTGCGGTCCAGCACCTCGGCACCTGTGGCCCTCTCCAAATTACGGATCTGACTGGGCGAAAGCTCATGATCGACGATGACGAACCCAGGCTTGCGAGCGGTGCCCAAACCCGGCTCGTCGGGGTCTTTCGCCGCCGCCACGCCCTCGAACCGTTGCCGCGCCTTGGACGTCTTGGGGGGCGCCATCGAGCCGATGACACCGGTGCCACCGGTTAGCGCCGCCAACTCCGCGAGCTTGCCGCTGCCCAACAGCGATCCCGCGCCGGTGCCCTCGCGCTTTTGCGAAACCGTGTCGACAACCTCATAGCCAAGCGTCTTCACCAGCCGCCCCAACTCCTCAAGGCTGGCTTCATGCGCGACGTCGTCGACATCGGGCGTCTGGATGCCGACGAGGACGGCAAGCGGAATTGGCGGTTTGGTTTCCATCGGCTGTTACCTAGCACGGATCGGCCGGAAGCGTGGAAATCACGACGTGAACCGGCGGCGAACAACGGGGCCGCCTTATTCACGGTTGACACAATGAAATCCAGCCCAAAAGTCGAGTCTAATACCAGCACGCTTTATGATTGACCCAATCTTTGATGGCTCAATCGGCGCTGGTATACCTCGGTTTCGGAGAAATCCGGGTATACGCGCCCAGGGTTGGTGTGGCGGCGGGCGCAAAACCAAAAGGATACCCGGATTTCGGAGAGATCCAG
>JAYVXQ010000455.1:0-3483 GCA_043785025.1 Acetobacteraceae bacterium | reverse complement strand
CGGCATATAGCGCGTCGTCAAAGCCGTACCATTTATCCGCGAAGAAGATATGGCCGGACATCTCGCCCGCCAGCGGGCAGCCGGTTTCGGCCATTTTCGATTTGATGAGGGAATGGCCGGTTTTCCACATCAGAGGCTTGCCACCGGCGGCGGCGATTTCGTCGAACAGCACCTGGCTGGCTTTGACGTCGGCGATGATGGTCGCACCCGGCCGGGTTTTCAGCACGTCGCGCGCCAGCAGCACCATCAATTGATCGCCGAACATGATGGTGCCGGTGTCGTCAACGAGGCCGATGCGGTCCGCGTCGCCGTCGAAAGCGATACCGATATCGGCTTTCTGGGCCGCCACCTCGGCGATCAGTTGCTGGAGATTGGCGGGCACCGTCGGGTCGGGGTGATGCGCGGGGAAGCGGCCGTCGATCTCACCGTTCAACACAACGTGATGGCCCGGTAGTTTCTTCACCAGTTCCCTCAGCACGTCGCCGGCCGAGCCGTTGCCGTTGTCCCAGACGACTTTCAACTGGCGGTCGCCGCCGTCCCAGTCTTTTAGTAATCGTTTCAGATAATCCTCGGCGATGGCGATCTTGCGTTCGGGTTTTCCGGCGGCTTCTTCGACAACATCGCCGTCTTTGGCCATACGGCCGATTTGCTGGATCTGTTCGCCGAAGAAAGGTTTACCGCCCAAGGTCATTTTGAAACCGTTATAGTCGGGCGGATTATGGCTGCCGGTGACCATAATGGCCCCACCGGTCTTCAGCGTGGTGCCCGTGTAATAGAGCATGGGGGTCGGGCCAACGCCGATGTTCAACACCTCGATCCCGCTGGCACGCAGGCCTTTGGACAGCGCCGCCGCCATGTCGGGGCTGGACAGCCGGCCGTCATAGCCGATGGCGGCCGTGGTGCCGCCGGCGCGGGCGACGATGGTGCCGAAGACGCGGCCAATGGCGAAGGCGTCAGCGGTCGAGAGGGTGCGGCCGACGATGCCGCGGATGTCGTATTCCCGCAGCGAGGTCGGGTCGAAGGAATGGCTGAACGTCATGGGTCCGCTTCTTCAGTGATAATGTTTCAAAAACGCGCGCACGGCCCCGGCGAGCTCGGGACGGCGGAGCGCGAAGGCGATTTGCGCTTCCAGGTAGCCGATTTTATCGCCGCAATCGAACCGTTTGCCCTCATAGCGTACGCCATGGAATGGCTGATGACCAATGAGTTTCGCCATGCCGTCCGTCAACTGAATTTCATTGCCGGCGCCGCGCTCCATTTTTTCCAAATGGGTAATCACCTCGGGCATCAGGATATAGCGGCCGATGATCGACAAAGTGGAGGGCGCATCGGCGGGCGCGGGTTTCTCGACGAGGCCTTTGACCTCCACCAGATGACCGTCATCGGCGCCGATTTTGAGGATGCCATAGCGGCCGGTCTGTTCGCGGGGGACGTCGACCACGGCGACGACGTTGCCGCCGGTCGTTTCATAGACGTCGGCGAGTTGCTTCAGGCAGGGCGTATCGGACAGGATCAGATCGTCGGGCAGCAGGATGGCGAAGGGGTCATCGCCGATGAAGGCGCGGGCGCACCAGATGGCATGGCCGAGACCGTGCGGCACCTGTTGGCGGACGGTGAGGATGGAGCCGGGTTGGACCCGGATGGCGTCAAGCTCGGCCAGGGCATCGTGCTTGTCGCGCTCGCGCAGCATCGCCTCGAGTTCGACGGCGACGTCGAAATGCTCGACCAGAGCGGTTTTGCCGCGGCCGGTGACGAAACAGAACTGCTCGATGCCAGCCGCGCGGGCTTCCTCGACCGCGTATTGGATCAGGGGCTTATCGACCACGGGCAGCATTTCCTTGGCGACCGCCTTGGTGGCGGGCAGGAAGCGCGTGCCCAAACCGGCGACGGGCAGGACGGCTTTGCGCAGTTTTTTCGGCACGGAGTGTCTCCAGATTGATCTTATCGTCCAGGCAACATGTTGGCCTGGCGAAAATATGGCGGAGCCGCGCCTTTATCGTCAGGGGTAAGCCGTTCAACGCAGTCTAAAGCCGAGGGTTGCTGAAATCATCCCAATAAAACGTCGCGCGCCTGATTGATGCGGGACGCCAGCCAATCGGAGCCGCCATGGTCGGGATGGGCTGAGCGCATCAGGCGGCGATGGGCGGCGCGGACCGCCTCCTCGGGGGCATCGGGTTGGAGGCCGAGAACGTCGAACGCCTCGTTGCGCGTCATGCGGCCGCCTGAGGCGGGCGGAATGGGCGGCGGGGGGGCCGTGGTTGGCCGGAAATGGCGCCATAGCGCGGGACCAGCCAGGACGAGGCCGGACAGAGCGGGAAAGCCGCGGCCGCTGAGGAACAGCAGAACTGTGAGCAGGATGCCGCCGAGGACCAGGATCCATTGGAACATGACGCGGATGCTGGTGACCGAGGCACGCTCGAACGCGCGCAGGGTCCAGAGCACGAGGAGCAGGAGGGCGGCGCCTGAGACTAGCCAGATCATGGGGGATCATTTCGCGAGCGATTAGGTGGGAGATGGCTATGGCGGGGGCTGAGGGCAATGGTTGGATTGGGGCAACGCCCCATTCTACCTTGCCTGCGCCTCCACCACCGCCAGCGCGCTCAAATTCACGATCCCGCGCGCGGTCACGCTTGGCACCACCACATGGATCGGCTTCGTCATCCCCAGAAGAATTGGCCCGATCGGCAGCCCGTCCGCCGCCGCCTTCAACAAATTAAATGCGATGTTCGCCGCGTCCAGATTGGGCATGATCAGCAGATTGGCGATCCCGCTCAAGGTGCTGTCGGGCACCGCGCGCTCCCGGATCGCGGGCAGCAAAGCCGCGTCGGCGTGCATTTCGCCATCGATCTCCAGGTCCGGCGCACGCTCCCGGATCAAGCCCAGAGCGCGGCGCATTTTGCGGGCGGACACCGTGTCCGAAGCACCGAAGCTGGAATGCGACAGCAGCGCCGCCTTGGGGATGATGCCGAAGCCGCGCACGGCGTCGGCGGCGAGCAACGTC
Source organism: Acetobacteraceae bacterium (assembly GCA_043785025.1). Classification (GTDB taxonomy): domain Bacteria; phylum Pseudomonadota; class Alphaproteobacteria; order Acetobacterales; family Acetobacteraceae; genus Rhodopila. The sequence continues at coordinate 482 of JAYVXQ010000455.1, read as the reverse complement.
ATCTCCGCCAGTTGCTCGGCGGTCGGATCGATCACCATATAGGTGTCACAGATGAACAATACGCCCGCGGGCAGCACAATGCAGGACAGGCCGTAAACACGGCTGACCTCGGGCCGGCGGGGAATGATCGGCAGGATATATTGGATTTGGCGCCACCAGGCGCCGGTGCCACCGCAAATGGCGGCATCCGCGATGCCCGCGTGCAGCAGCATGCCCGCCGCGACCGAGGGGCGCGTGGCGATCCGCCGCTCGGCCGGCGCGGGCGGGGTGCCCAATCGTCCGACCAGTCTTTGGTAGTCGGCGACGAGGGGGCCGAATATGTCCCGATCGCGCGCGGGGTCGAGCACACGCAACGGACCGTCCAGCGACATGCGCAGGCCCATGTCCTTGATTTTGGCCGCGATCACGTCCTGCCGGCCCAACAGAATGGGGTGCGCGATCTTGTCGTCGATCAGCGTCTGTGCCGCGCGGAGAATGCGCTC
>JAYVXQ010000454.1:0-3483 GCA_043785025.1 Acetobacteraceae bacterium | reverse complement strand
GTGCTGTGGGAGGGTGCGAAACCCATCGTCTTCAAGCCGCGGCCGTAACTTTCGCCGCCGACAACAGCCAGCCGCGAAAAATCTGGATTTTTGGGACGTCTTCGGTTTCCCGCGGACCGACCACGTAATACCCGGCCTCGGCGGGCAGTTGGAAGGCGCCGAACGGCACCACCAGCCGTCCCGCCGCGATGTCGGCGTCCACGATCGGCGCGTGACCCATGAGCACGCCCAACCCGTCCACCGCCGCCTGCTGCGCGAGTAACCGGTCGTCGAAGCGCATGCCGCGCCGTGTCGCGAGGCTGGCGGGCAGTCCGGCCGCGGTCAGCCACAGTGGCCATTCGTCCAGCCCGACCTCCACATGCAGCAGCGTGTGACGCGCCAGATCCTCGGGGCCCAATAACGCGTTCGGACCGGTGACCAAGGCGGGCGCGCAGACCGGAAAAATCTCCTCCGCCATCAGCCAGTCCGCCCGTAAACCGGGCCATGAACCGCGGCCATAGCGGATCGCGAGATCGACGTCCTCGCGCTGGAAATCGACCAGCCGTGTGCTCGTGGACAGCCGCACCTCGATCTCGGGATGTGCGCGTTGAAACGCCGCGAGGCGCGGCACCAGCCATTTCGTGGCGACCGAGGCCGTCGCGCTGACGGTGACGATCTGGCCATTACTGTCGCGCGACAATCGCTCCGTCGCCGCGCGCAAATCCTGGAACGCGGCGCCGATCGCGATCTGATAGGCGGCGGCCTCGGGCGTCAGCGCCAGAGCGCGATTACGGCGCAGGAACAGCTTCATCCCCAACTGCTCCTCCAACCGCCGGATCTGATGGCTGACGGCGGTTTGGGTGACGTTTAGTTCCTTGGCCGCGCGCGTGAAGCTGAGGTGGCGGGCCGCGGCCTCGAACACTTGCAGCCCGTTCAGGGAGGGGAGATGGACCGCCATAACGGCGATCATAGCATGATTTTATGTCATGTAAAGCAGGACAAATGGTCGTTTGTCGAAACCAGGATCAGGCACGATATCGGGGGAGACGGGAATGCAAGGGCGTTTCCTGAGGAACGACGAAGGGATACGATACCATGAAATCCTCTCATTTGTTCGACCGCCTCGCCGCGATCTTCGCCACCGCCCGCCGCCGCGCGCGGGAGCGGTCGGAGTTGGCCTCGCTCGACGATCGCGACCTGCGCGATGCCGGATTGTCGCGCGCGGCGCTGGCGTTCGAGCTGAACAAGCCGCTGTGGCGCGGCTGACCCATCCCACGCGAAAGGAAACCACGATGAACACGCGCAAACCCACCTGGATCACGCGGATCCTGACCTGGTTGGGCGACCATTTGGTGAAGAATATGCCTGACGGCCGCACCGGTGCCTGGCGCATTCCGCCGATGTGACCGCTCGTGACCTGAACGCGCGAGACAGCGTTCAGGTCAGGCCGCGTGTTCCTGTGTCGGCTTCCTGTGTCGGCTTCGTGTGTCGGCTTCGTGTGTCCGGGGGGGGCGTGACGCGGGTTGCGTTGTCCGCGCGGGCGTTGTCAGGTGGAACTGACGTCCCTGGCGGAAAAGGAGCACGCATGGCGCGCCTTGAAGACATTCCTGAACCGACACGAACGGCGGTCAGAGACATCCCCTGCCCGTCCTTCACGACCACGCCCTTCGTCGCGGGTGCGAAACTCAGTGAGCGGCGCGTGGCGATCGTCAGCAGCGCGGCGCTGATCCGGCGCGGCGACAAGCCGTTTCCGTTCGGCGCCGGTGACTATCGCGCGGTGCCCAGTACATGGCCGAACGCCGATCTGTTGATCAGTCATGTCTCGATCAATTTCGATCGCGCGGGATTTCAGCGTGATATCAACGTGGTTTATCCGATCGATCGGCTGCGCGAGCTGGCGGAAGATGGCGTGATCGGCTCCGTCGCTGACGCGCATTACGCGATCATGGGATCGACCGATCCGGCGGCGATGGAGGAGTCCGCGAACGGCATCGCCGCCGCGTTGCATGCCGATCACGTCAACGCGGTCGTTCTGGCCCCGGTTTGACCGCTGTGCACCCGCGCCGTGAGCGCGATGGCACATATGTTGGAAGAACGCGGGCTGGCGACGACGGTTGTCGCATTGGTGTTGGCGCAGGTTGAAAAGACCCGCCCGCCGCGCGCGGTGATGACGCCGTTCATGTTGGGCCGTCCGTTTGGCGAGCCCAATGACCCGCCGTTTCAGCGCCGCGTTTTGATGCAGGCGCTTGGGCTGCTGGAGCGCGCGGATGGGCCGGTGATCCTGGAGCATTTTCCGGATGACAACCCGAGCTGGACCGATCGCGCGGATTGGGTGCCCGCCGTGTCCGTCGCGGCGTTGGGCGCTTGTGGGACGGCGGCGGAATGGGAGACGGCATTCCGCGCTGAACTCGCCGTGGTCGTGCCGGGATGGGAGCGGTTCAAGGCGCGGTTTGGCCGCACCAGTGTCGGTCTGGCGGGTCAGGATGTTTCGGCATGGGCGGGCTTCGCGACGTCGTTTCTGGATGGCGCGTTGCCCACCGTCGCGCTGCACGACACGCCGGCTTTGGCGTTGCGGTTCCTGTCCGACGATATCAAGGCGCTGTATGGGGAGGCGGTTCAGGCTGAGGGCGGTTCCCCCTCGGCGCGGCAGATCGATTTGTGGTTCTGGCGTGAGACGGTCGCGGGACAATTGTTGATCGCGCTGCGGACGATGGCGATGGGGAGCGAGAATTCCGCGCTGAAGGCGGTGGGCGGGCGGTTTTTCGTTCCGGTGCCGTTTTTGCCAGGGTGATGCGATCGCCGCGTAACGAGATCGCATCGGAATACGGCCTGGAGAGAGGATACCATGAGTAAAGCGGTTGCCTGCGCTTTTCCATCATCGAGCACGCTGCCTGTTCACCTTGAACGGGTGGATTATTCGGACTCGTTCGCGGTTGATCTGACCCATACCGGCCTGAAGATCCAGGACGTCCACCTGAACATCCTGGGATACCTTCCCGGGTGGTTCAAAGTCTTGTTGTACGTTCGTACCAGGCTCGTCGCGCCCTTTGGGATCGGCGGGCCGACGACGCGTGAACTGATGGCCAAAACCAGGATGCGAGACAGTTACGCGGTGGGTGACAAGATCGGCCGATGGAAAATTTACGCGCTGGACGACCATGAAATCATCACCGGCGCGGATGACAGGCATTTGAATTTCCGCGTCTCGGTGCTGCGCGATGGCGGCCCGGAGCAGCGGAAAATCGTGATGTCCACGGCGGTGATGCTTCATAATGCGTTCGGCCGGACATATCTGACCGTCATCATGCCTTTCCATCGGTTTGGAGTCGCGCGCCTGATGACAAACGCCGCCAGGTCAGGGCGTTTGTGACGGGAAATCACGTAAATCATGAATTATGATTTAGTTTTTGATATACCCGGATCTCTCCGAAATCCGGGTATCCTTTTGGTTTTGCGCCCGCCGCCACACCAACCCTGGGCGCGTATACCCGGATTTCTCCGAAA
>JAYVXQ010000453.1:0-3488 GCA_043785025.1 Acetobacteraceae bacterium | reverse complement strand
GCCACGCAATGCACGCGCAGTTGATGGGTGCGGCCGGTGTGCGGCTTCAACTCCAACCAGGCGAGTTTTTGCGCCGCGTGATCCAACGTGCGGTAACCCGTGATGGCGCGGGCCCCCGCCTCATCGTCGCGATCGGCGGGCGCGGTGCGCTCCCCCATGCCGCCGCCGACGCGCTTCAGGGGCAGGTCGATCTCGCCCTCCACCGGCAATGGCCGGCCGGCGACAATGGCCCAATAGGTTTTATCCATGTCGCGGCCACGGAAGGCGGCGGCGAGTTTGGCGGCGGACCCCGGCGTGCGGGCGATCAACAGCACCCCGGTGGTGTCGCGATCCAGCCGGTGCACCAGACGCGGGCGATCACCTCCGGGAGGCCGCAGCGATTCCAGCATGCCGTCGACATGCCGCGTGATGCCGGGCCCACCTTGCACGGCCAGGCCATAGGGCTTGTCGAGCACGAAAAGATGCTCGTCCTCATACAGGATCATGGCCCGGATCTGCCGCTCGGTTTCCGGGTTATGCACCGGCGGAGGCTTCGGCGGCGCGGCGGACGGCATGGGCGGGACGCGCACGTCCTGACCAGGCGCAAGTCGGGCCGAAGCCTCGACACGCTTGCCGTCGACACGGATCTGGCCGGTGCGGCACAGTTTCTGAATCATGCTTTGCTGCACGCCCGGAAAATGCCGCCGGAACCAGCGATCGAGTCTGATATCCGCCTCATCGTCGGAGACGGTCTGGATGGCGATGGTCATGGGGGTTCCGATCCGTCCGGCCACGCGGCATAGCCGTCCGGAGGCCCGCCGTCACCCCATGATGTGGATTTAGAATATCATCCGATCAGATCGCCACACCTGACCGGATAAAAATACTCGCCAAAACAAATACTTAGACCTTGATAGCGTCAGGTTGACGCGATCAAGGTCCGCGTTTGTGAAGTTTCAGAGGGCGATTCACGTCTGAAGTTGGTTCAACTTCAGACGATCGCGCTCTAGAGCGGGTTCCGTGAACCAACGCGATCGCAAACCACTCTAACGCCGGCGCGACACCGCCAAAGCCGCGAGGCCGCCGATCAGCAGGACCAGCGATCCCGGCTCCGGCACCGCGGCGAGACCCGCTTGCGACAGGATCGTATGACCGGTCGCGGACGGATGCACCTGATCCCAGAACAGATACGAGCCCGGCGTCGCGCAGGTGGTGCCACCGCCGGTATAGGGCCCGGCATAGCACGCCGCGGTGACATTGGTCAGACCAAAGCCAGCGGGATTGGCGACCGCGTTATCCAGCAGCAAGAAGGCGTCGAGATAGCCAAGCCCGAGACCAGGCGTCGACACCAGACCCGCGAGGTCGGCTTTCAGCGCAGTGTTATAGGCCTGCGCCAGCGCGGTTCCGGCCGCACTCGCGCCCGCGCCACTGACCCCGGGGGTCTTTCCCAGATCCGGCACAAGCGGCACCAGCACATTGCGCGCGCCGGCCGAGACCAGGGTGGTGATCGCGTTCGCCTCGGCCTGCGCGGCGCCAAGCGTGTTCGCGAGACTCACCGCGGGCGTCGCGCCGCTGTTGAGGATCCCGAAAATATCGTTCGACCCGATCCACACCACATACAGCCCATTCGCGGGCGCGGGATTGGAGCCCAGACCCGAGACGAACGCCCCGACCTGTTGCGAGACATTGGGCACGGCGGCCGAGGCGGTCGCCGGGAATGCGGTGGTCGCGCCGCCAAACGCGTAATCCTTGCCACCCGCCAGAGAGGGCACCACCGGTCCAAGGCCCAGGCTGGTGGAGAGATTTTGGATCCAGACCGGCCCGTTGGTGAAGCGCCCGCTGGAATAAGGTGCCGCGGGGAGCGCCCCGCCGGTCGCGAGAAACACATTGCCGGTATCGGACAGACTGTCACCAAAAACGAAGACGGATGAAAACGCCTGACTGTCGGCGGGCGCGGCGAGCCAAAGCGCGCAAGCGGCGGCGATCGTCCCAAATGATTTTTTCATGATGCTCCCTCGCGTTTCCCAGGCCTGTTTCCTGAGCCTGTTTCGCGGGACGTTACTTGGTTGCCACCGTTCTGACAATATTATCCCGACTTGGCGTCCCGCAACCCAGCCCAGTACTCCAGCCGTTTGGCGATTTCCCGTTCAAAACCCCGGTCTTTCGGTTGATACAGGCGTTCCCGATTCATCCCGTCCGGGAAATAATTCTGACCGGAGAACGCGTCATCCGTGCCATGATCGTATTGATATCCCGCGCCATAACCCAGATTTTTCATGAGCTTGGTGGGGGCATTGAGGATATGCGCCGGCGGCATCAGGCTGCCGGTCGCTTTCGCGCTGGCCCGCGCCGCCGCGTACGCCGTGTAAACCGCGTTCGATTTCGGCGCGGTACCGAGATAAATCACGACCTGCGCCAGCGCGAGTTCGCCCTCCGGCGAGCCCAGACGCTCATAAGTCTCCCAGCCCGCCAGCGCCTGCGCCAAAGCGGCGGGGTCGGCCATGCCGATATCCTCGGCCGCGAAGCGCACCAGACGGCGCGCGATATAGCGCGGGTCCTCGCCGCCATTCAGCATGCGGGCGAACCAATACAACGCCGCGTCGGGATCGGAGCCGCGCAGCGATTTATGCAACGCCGAGATAAGGTTGTAGTGCTCCTCACGATCTTTGTCATACAGCGCGGCGCGGCGGGCGAGCATCGTCGATAATTCACCGGGGTCCATCGGCGCGGTACCGGGCGGAAGTGCCGCGATCTGCTCGGTCATGTTCAGCAAATACCGGCCGTCGCCATCGGCCATCGCGCGCAAGGCGATCCGGGCCTCAGGCGTCAACGGTAACGGGATTTGAAGCTCGGCCTCCGATCGTTGCAAGAGTAAATCGAGCGCGGCGTCATCGAGGCGGCGCAGCACCAATACCTGGCAGCGCGACAGCAACGCGCCGTTCAGCGCGAACGACGGGTTTTCCGTGGTGGCGCCGATCAGGATGACGGTGCCTTCCTCCACCACCGGCAAAAACCCATCCTGTTGGGCGCGGTTGAAGCGGTGGATCTCATCGACGAACAGCAGCGTGCCTTCCTTGGCGCGGCGGCGGCGCTGTGCCTCCTCGAAGGCTTTCTTCAAATCCGCGACGCCGGAAAACACCGCCGATAGCTGGGTGAAATGCAACCCCGCCTGGCTCGCGAGCAGCCGCGCGATGGTGGTTTTGCCGACCCCCGGCGGTCCCCATAGGATCAACGACGCGAGCGATCCGCGCGCCAGCATCCGGGTCAGCGTGCCGTCGGGGCCAAGCAGATGATCCTGTCCCACGACCTCGGGCAACGTCCGGGGACGCAGGCGATCCGCCAGCGGACGGGGGCCGCGCGGTGATTGGATGTCGGCGCCGGGGTCTGAGGTGAACAGATCGCTCATGGGTTCCAAGGGTACGACAAATCGTCCCACGCGGAAACGGCATTGAACGGTCGGGCCGGTTCTGCCACGTAGAGCGCGATCGTTGTTGGTTGACTTCAACCTC
>JAYVXQ010000452.1:0-11249 GCA_043785025.1 Acetobacteraceae bacterium | reverse complement strand
CGGATCCGGCTCCATCTTCCGCCGCAGCCGGTAAATATGCGTCTCCAGCGTATGCGTCGTCACGTTCGGGTTATACCCCCAAACCTCCCGCAACAATTCCTGCCGCGGCACCGCCCGCGGCCCCACCGAGCGCAAGAACGCCAGGATCGCGACCTCTTTCTCCGTCAGGCGCACCCGAAGCGCGGGATCCTCATGATGCAGCGCTTTCTCGGCGGCCCGGAATTCATACGGACCGATCGCGAACCGGTCGGGCGCCGCGACGATCCGCGCCTCGAGTTGAACCCGCAAATACGTCATCAACTCGCTCAGCCGAAACGGCTTGGCGATGGTGATCGTGTCCTCGGTCTCGCTGATCCGATTGGCGCCGTTCATCAGAATGACCGGAGTGGACAGCCCGTTGGCCCGCAAGCGCGCGCACACCTCATACCCATCGCCGTCCGGCAGCATCGCATCCATGATGATCGCCGCGAATTGCCCCTGTTGGGCGAACAGGCGCGTTTCCGCCTCCCGCGCGCCACACGCCTCGACCACCGCGAAGGCATCGTCACGCGTCAACTGCTCCCGCAGCGTGGCGCGCATCGAGGGATCGCCGTCGACGATCAAAATCTTCCGCCCGCATCGCATCGCGTAAAGGTCCCCTGATGTTCCCCTGGGATCGGCGCGCGCTGTCCGCCGCGCCATGACGAAACTGTTACCGGGCAATCGTGACGAAATTTAGATGGAATCGTGGTGCGTTGGAGATATCTCTGTCGAGAGACATACAGCATCCGCTTCGGTAGTGTCTCAGTTTGAAAAAAAGTAAGTCCGGCTCCAGCCCGCACCCCCGCCCGGGATTGTTCCAAAACGGTTCAGCCCCCACTATTGATCCATCATGACCTCGCGTCCCCTCTCTGCGCCGCCCCTTCCCGGCCTGACCCCCGACCTGACACAGGGCCTCACCCGGTCGCTGCGTCAGGTGCATCGCGCCGCGTCCGACCTGCGCCGCGGCGTTCCCGTCCTGCTGCAAGGCGACGCGCCGCTTCTGGTTCTGGCCGCCGAAACCGCTGGCGCCGCGGCTTTGGCGGAGTTCCTGTCCCTCGCCGCCAGCCCTCCCATGATCCTGTTCGCCCCGGTGCGCGGCGCGGCCGTGCTGCGCCGCCCGATCGAGCCCGATGCCGAGGTCACCGCCGCCCTCCTCCCCGAGGCATTGGCTCATAAAGACGCGCTCATGGGCCTCGCCGACCCCACCAGCCCGCAGCCGCCGACCCGCGGCATGGCGGCGATCCCCGCGCCGCCTTTGGCCAAAGCGGCGCTGGCGCTCGCCAAATTGGGCCGGCTGCTGCCCGCCATGGTCGCGGTCACGCCGTCCCCACGCCTCGACATCATCGACCGCGGCCTGATCGCCGTCGCCGCCGCCGACGTGCTCGCCTACCCGGAAATGGAAGGTTTGGGGCTTCGCGTTGTCACCTCCGCGCATGTCCCGCTGGACGGCGCGCCCGACTCCCGCGTTGTCGCGTTCCGGACCGACGCCGCGGCGATCGAGCATCTCGCCATCGTCGTCGGCCGTCCCGAAACGATCGACGCGCCCCTCGTGCGCATCCACTCCGAGTGCTTCACCGGCGATTTGTTGGGCTCGATGCGCTGCGATTGCGGCGAACAGTTGCGCGGCGCCATCCGCCGCATGGCCGAGGCGGGCGCGGGGATCGTGTTGTACCTGGCGCAAGAGGGGCGCGGCATCGGCCTCGTGAACAAATTGCGCGCCTATACCCTGCAGGATCGCGGCCTGGACACACTCGATGCCAACCGGGTCCTGGGGTGGGGCGCCGATGAGCGGAATTTTCAGATCGGCGCCAACATGCTGGTGGCTCTGGGCATCAAAAAGGCCCGCCTGCTCACCAACAACCCCGACAAAGTCGCGGGCCTCGCCGCCTGCGGGATCGAGGTCGTTGGCCGTGAAGCGCATGAATTCGCCGCCAACGCGGTGAACGAGGCCTATTTGGACACCAAAGCCATCCGCTTCGGCCATCTCCTGAAATGACCGATCCCAACGCCGTGCCGCATGCCTCGATGAACGAGGCGATCGTCACCCCCGATGGACGCGTGATCTGGCGCGGCGAAACCCTGCGCGCCGCTATCGGCAAAACCGGCGTGCGGGTGCACAAGGAAGAAGGCGATGGCGCGACCCCCGCCGGTTTCCTCCCGCTGCGCCGTGTCTATTACCGCGGCGATCGCGTGCCCCCATTGCGCTGCGCCGTTCCCATCGAGCCGATCGCGCCCGCCGACGGCTGGTGCGACGATCCCCGGGATCGCGCCTATAATCGGCTCATCCGGTTGCCGCATGAGGCACGGCATGAGGAATTGTGGCGCCGTGACGCCGTATACGACATCATCGGCGTCCTCGGCTGGAACGACGCGCCGGTGGTGAAAGCCATGGGCTCGGCGATATTTCTGCACGTGGCGCGGCCGGATTTCGCGCCGACCGAAGGCTGTGTCGCGCTGTCCCGCGAAGATCTGACCCGGCTGCTGGCGGCCGGCTTAACCGCGTTACGCGTTCTCACCGGCTGATCCCGAGGCGTGGCAGGGAAGTATACGCGCCCAGGGTTGGCGTGGCGGCGGGCGCGAAACCAAAACGATACCCGGATTTCCGCGTGATCCGGGTATCTTGTGAACATCGGCTGATTTAAGGCAAAACCAAACCGACCATGAGTAGAATTCACGTCATCGGCGCGGGTCTCGCGGGTCTTTCCGCCGCCATCACCGCCAGCGGCGCGGGACGGCCGGTGACGGTTTACGAATCGACCGCGGCGGCGGGCGGCCGCTGCCGATCCTACCACGACGCGGAGCTGGATATCCGGCTCGATAACGGCAACCATTTGATGCTGTCGGGGAATACGTCGACCTTCGCCTATATCGCCGCCATCGGCGCCGCCGACCGCGTCACCGGCCCCAGACGCGCCATTTTCCCCTTCCTCGACCTCAAATCCGGCCGCGACTGGACCCTCAGGCCAAGCCGCGGACGGATCCCCTGGTGGTTGCTGTTCCCCGACCGACGCGTGCCCAGAACCTCGTTCGGGGAGCATCTGATGCTCCGCTCCATCGGCCGCGACTGGGATGACACGGTGATCGCCGAGACCATCCCGCACGACTCGCTCTATTGGCTCATGCTGGAGCCGTTGTCCGTCGCGGCGCTGAATACCCGTCCGCATGAGGCGCTGGCGTGTTTATTCGGCGCGGTGATGCGGGAAACCCTGCTGAAGGGTGGCAAGGCGTGTCTGCCGCGTTTGCCGAAAGCCGGCTTGTCGGACGCGCTGATCGATCCGGCGATCGCGACCCTGCGAAGCCGCGGCGCGGAGGTGAAGTTCAACCAGCGCGTGACCGGTCTGACGATCGAGGACGGCCGTGTCACCGGCCTCGTGACCGCCGACGGCGACATCCCGTTCGGCCCAGACGAATCCGTGGTGTTGGCCGTCCCGCCTTGGGCTGCGCGCGAGCTGTTGCCCGACCTGACCGTGCCGGACGCGTTCGAATCGATCCTGAACCTACATTACAAGGTCGCGGTGGAGCCGATCGGCGACATGGTGGACGCCGGGTTTCTGGGCTTGATCAACAGCGTCGCGGAATGGGTGTTCGTCAAACCCGATCACGTTTCGGTCACCATCAGCGCCGCCAACAAAATGATCGATCAACCCGCCGCCGACCTCGCCGTCACCGTCTGGCGGGAGGTTGTGCGCGCGTTGGAACTGCCGAAGGCGCGGGCGACGGATATCCCTCCGTTCCGGGTCATCAAGGAACGCCGCGCCACCATCAAGGCCAACGCCGAGCAGGAGGAAAAGCGCCCGGAAACCCGCACGCCGCTCGCCAATCTGATGCTGGCCGGCGATTGGACGGATACGCGGCTGCCCGCGACGATCGAGGGGGCGATCCGCTCCGGCGTATTGGCGGCGCAGGCGATCGTCGCACCGCGCGCGGCGCCGAAACCCCCGCGGCGGGCGAAGAAATTGGTTCGGGAAAATGGATGATATCGCCCATCTGTCCGACGGGCTGGATGCCGCGATCGCGGGTGCCGCGGACGCCCTGACACGGCGGAGACAGCCAGATGGGCATTGGGTGTTCGCGCTTGAGGCGGACGCGACCATTCCCGCCGAATATGTGCTGCTGGAACATTTCCTCGACCGGATCGATCCGGATTTGCAAGAAAAAATCGGCGTCTATCTTCGCCGCGTCCAGGGCGCGCATGGCGGCTGGCCGCTGTTTCACGACGGCGGGTTCGACATCTCCGCCAGCGTGAAAGCGTATTTCGCCCTGAAAGCGATCGGCGACGATCCCGCGGCCGCGCATATGCACCGCGCGCGCGAGGCGATTCTGACCGCCGGTGGCGCGGCCCGGGCAAACGTGTTCACCCGGGCGCAACTGGCTCTGTTCGGACAGGTGCCGTGGCGGGCCGTCCCCGTGATGCCGTTGGAGATCATGCTGCTGCCGCGCTGGTTTCCGTTTCATCTGTCAAAAGTCTCGTATTGGTCGCGGACCGTGATCGTGCCGCTGCTGGTGCTGATGGCGCTGCGGCCCCTGGCGCGAAACCCTCGGGGCATTGCGATCGGGGAGTTGTTCGTGACCCCGCCGGACCAGGTGCGCGATTGGATCCGCGGACCGTATCGTTCCGGATGGGGACGGTTCTTCCGGCGCGTCGATCAGGTGCTGCGGATCATCCAACCGTGGTTTCCCCGCGCCTCGCGGGACAGGGCCACGGCCCATGCGATCGCTTTCGTGCGCGAGCGGTTGAACGGCGACGATGGCTTGGGCGGGATTTATCCGGCGATCGCCAACAGCGTGATGATGTTCGATACGCTTGGCTACGCCGCCGATCACCCGGACGCGGTCACCGCCTGGTCCGCGTTACGAAAATTGCTGGTTCAGACAGCGGACGAGGCGTATTGCCAGCCCTGCCTGTCGCCCGTTTGGGATACCGCGCTGGCCGGTCATGCGATGATGGAAGCGAAGGCGGATATCGCCAGCGCGCATGATTGGTTACTGAAGAAACAAATCCTCGACGGACCCGGCGATTGGCAGGTGCGCCGGCCGGATTTGCGGCCCGGCGGATGGGCGTTTCAATACGAAAACCCGCATTATCCCGATGTCGACGATACCGCGGTCGTGGGCATGTTGCTGGATCGTACCGGCGACCCCGCGTATGAAGCCGCGATCTCCCGTGCCCGCGAATGGATCGTCGGCATGCAATCCCAGGGGGGAGGCAAGTTGAGCGGCGGCAAGCTGGACGGCGGCTGGGGCGCGTTCGAGCCTGAGAACACCCATCTCTATCTCAATCACATTCCCTTCGCCGATCACGGCGCATTGCTGGACCCGCCGACCAGCGACGTGACCGCGCGCTGCGTGTCGTTTCTGGCGCAAATCGGCATGGCGGCGGACGATCCGGTGATGCGGCGCGCGCTGGCGTTTCTGCTGCGGGAGCAAGAGGCGGACGGCAGTTGGTTCGGCCGTTGGGGCACCAATTACCTTTACGGCACATGGTCGGTGTTGTGCGCGCTGAACGCGGTGGGCCTCAAGTCCGATGATCCGGCGATCCGCCGCGGCGCGGATTGGCTGATCTCGGTGCAGCGCGACGATGGCGGCTGGGGTGAGGACGAGGAAACCTATGCCCATGCTCCGGCCGGAAAATATCATGTCAGCACGCCCTCGCAAACCGCATGGGCATTACTAGGATTGATGGCGGCGGGCGAGGTTGGCCATCCCGCCGTCGCGCGCGGAATTGAGTATCTGATCGCGACACGGTGCGCCGATGGGGAGTGGGAGGAGAAGCCGTATACGGCGGTTGGTTTTCCGCGGGTGTTTTACCTGCGGTATCACGGGTATCGGTTGTATTTTCCGTTATTGGCGTTGGCGCGCTATCGAAATTCGCGGGAGGGTAATACCAGGCGGGTAGGATTTGGAATGTAGCGGTTGCCCTCGGACCCCGGTCCGTTGCGTCCGGGAAAACCCCAAAGACGGCGGTCCAGGGACTCTGTCCCGGGTGGGGATCCAAGGGGCAAAGCCCCTTGGTCGGGTCCGGGGTGAAACCCCGTTCATCACGAAAGGAAACGTACCATGTCCGCCTTCCCCGCCGTCTTCATGCGCGGCGGCACCAGCCGCGCCATCATGTTCCACGCCAAAGACCTTCCGGAACGATCCGCCTGGGATCCAATTTTCCTCGCCGCGATGGGCAGCCCGGACCCAAACGGACGACAATTGAACGGCATGGGCGGCGGTATCTCCTCCCTCTCGAAAGTCTGCGTCCTCGCCCCCTCCACCCGACAGGACGCCGATATCGACTACACCTTCGCGCAAGTTCAAATCCGCGAGGCCAAAGTCGATTACCGAAGTTTGTGTGGCAACATGAGCTCCGCCGTCGGACCCTTCGCCGTCGATGAGGGCCTGCTGCACCCCAACGGCGATCAGGCGGTGGTCCGCATTTTCAATACGAACACGAAAAAAATCATCCGCTCCACATTTGAACTGAAAGACGGCCGCGCGCTGAGCGAAGGGACACTCGCGATCCCCGGCGTCGCGGGCACCGGCGCCCCCGTGCGCCTGGATTTTCTGACACCGGGCGGCGCGACGACCGGCAAGCTGCTGCCGACCGGCAACGTCGTCGACGATTTGGCCGTGCCGGAACTTGGAACGATCCCGGTCTCGATGATCGACGCCGCCAACGCCTGCGTGTTCGTCCGCGCCGCCGATCTCGGCCTGACCGGCCGTGAATTGCCCGAGGCGCTGGATGAGAATCATGCTGTGTTGGCGACGCTCCAGCGGATCCGCCGCGCCGCCGCCGTCGCCATGGGCATCGCCCGCGACGAGGATGAGGCGCGCACCATCAACGGCGTGCCGATCATCGGGTTCGTGGCCGCTCCGATGGACGCGCCAACATTGTCCGGGGAGGCGATCGCCGCCGATCAGGTCGATCTGACCGTGCGCTTCCTGTCGAACGGACAGCCGCATCGGGCCTTGCCGCTGACGGCGTCGTTATGCACCAGCATCGCCGCGCGGATCGAGGGAACGGTCGTCCACGCCGCGATGCGCCAGGGTGGTGGAGCCTCGGTCCGGCTAGGCATGCCCTCGGGGATTTTGCTTGTTGACGCCGATGTCGGGCGGGACGCGGCGGGCGCCTGGGTCGCGCATAGTGGAGCGTTTTACCGGACGGCGCGGCGGCTGTTCGACGGGCGGGTTTACGCGCCGGTTTAGGATGTTCGCGGGACCGGGTCGCCAGCGCCTGACTCATTCAGCCCCGAAAGCAGGTTGCGGCACCCGCCGCACATTGATGGCGTCAGCGTGTTTCATTGCCTGCGCCATGTCATAAGCGGCTTGCATACGGTGCCACGCCTCCGCGCCGCCGCCGAATGCCTTGTCGAGCCGGATCGCCATGTCCGGAGAAATCCCGCGCCGCTCGTTCACCAACTCGGACAAAGCGTTGCGCGAAACGCCAAGGGCCTTGGCCGCGTCAGTCACACTGAGGTTCAGAGTTTCAAGACACTCCTGACGGACAATCCCGCCGGGATGTGGTGGGTTCTTCATCGGCATGTCATCCCTCCTCATGATAATCGATCAGATCCGCGTCCACGGCGTCCACCCCCTCAAAACGCCAGATGACGCTCCATGGCCCGAACGGACAACAATCCATCACCAATAATAGCATTGGACATCGGAGCGAAACCATTGCGTTTTCGATGATCCATCCGAAAGCCCATCAATCAAACCAACCCAGGGGCTTGAGGCCAACCCCGGCACGGATAACACTTAATCCCGCAAGACCCGCGGCAGGACACACAGCATGGACCAGGACCTGGAAGAACTCTCCCGCCTGATCGACACCGCCGACCGCATCGTTCTGTTCACCGGTGCCGGCATCAGCACCGAATCCGGGATCCCCGATTTCAGAAGCCCCGGCGGCATCTGGACAAAAATGGCGCCGATCGATTTCCGCGATTTCATGCGCTCGGATGAGGCACGGCGGGAAACCTGGCGCCGCCGCTTCGCGATGCAGGAGATGTTTCTCAAAGCCACCCCCAATCGCGGCCATCGCGCCTGCGCGGAGCTGGTGCGCGCCGGCAAGGCGACCTCCGTCATCACGCAAAACATCGACGGCCTGCATCAGGATTCCGGCATCCCCGACGCCAAAGTGATCGAGCTGCATGGCAACACGACCTATGCTCATTGCCTCGACTGCGGCCAGCGTTACGACATCGCGGCCCTGCGCGTCGATTTCGAGCGTGACAACATCGTGCCGCATTGCGCGTGCGGCGGCTGGGTTAAGACCGCCACGATCTCCTTCGGCCAGTCGATGCCCGTCGCCGAGATGCGGCGGGCGGAGCAGGAGACGCTGCTGGCGGACCTGTTCATCGTCATGGGGTCCTCGCTGGTCGTCTATCCCGCCGCCGGTTTTCCGGAACTGGCGCACCGCAACGGAGCCTCGCTGGTGATCATCAACCGCGAGCCGACGAGCATGGACCGTATCGCCGCTTTGGTGCTGCACCGGTCAATCGGCGAAACCATGGGGGTTCTGGCCCAGATCCAATAAGCCACCGACCCTTGTAGTATACCCGGGTTTCGGAGAAATCCGGGTATACGCGCCCAGGGTTGGCGTGGCGGCGGGCGCGAGACAAAACAATACCCGGATTTCTGAATGATCCGGGTATATCTGCTCAACCCCCCGGTCGGGGTAGGCTTCGGCGGATCGGGTTGAAAAGTGCTCGACGTGACCACGGCGTGGAGCGGACCGGCCGGCCGGCGAATTTCCCCGCCCTCGGCAACCGCCAGACCGCGCTGGCGCCGGAAAATTCGGCCTCGCTGTTCTGCCGGACCACGCAATCGATCAGCTTTTACGACAGCATGGTGGTGTTTGAGCGCGCAAGGCAGCCGGTGCCGTCGCCGGAAGTGCGGTAGGCGCAGGGGGGTTGAATAATCCCATGCCGGCAGACTGAGGTGGACCCCGAAAACTGGACAGGTAGCTAAGAGAGAGTCTTCCCTTGGAGCGGCCGTCGTTAGGCCAAAGCAAGCGTTAGGTCAGATGATAAGCGGAATGTTTGATCGGTGGAGACATGGCCGCATGCTCATGAACCTTCCCCTCCTTTCCACCGCCGCCTAACCACTGAGCGTTTTTGGCTCAGGGCTGCCCGTTTTCCGATCAGTGGACAGTCGGGCCGCGCGGACAACTCCTTTCAGAACCGCCGCGCGTTCTTTCGCCAGACCGTTATCGCTTCCGGGTCACCCGATCACGACCGGCGTCTCGGTTCGCCAAAGGTGGAATTATCCTGGGCACTCACACGCCTGTCAGCGCCGGACCGCCCGTTATTCCGCCGCCCGAGGCTGCTGGCCCGCGCTCGTGGGCGCGCTGTTCCCCGAGGGCCCATGCGTCTCCCGCACCGCCTGCACCCGCCGCCCATCAACCCTCAAAGACTCCCAAACAACGCCGCCGTATCCGACATCCGATTGGAAAATCCCCACTCATTATCATACCAGCCCATCACCCGGGCCAATGCCCCATCCACCACCGCCGTCTGCGTCGCGTCGAACGTGCACGACGCCGGATTATGGTTGAAGTCGATCGAAACCAGCTTCGCCGTATTGTAATCCAAAATCCCCGCCAACTCGCCCTTCGACGCGTCCAGCATCGCCGCGTTGATCTCGTCCTTCGTCGCCGGTTTCGCCAAATTCACGTCCAGCGACACCAGCGACACGTTCGGCGTCGGGATCCGGATCGCCGTGCCATCCAGCTTGCCCTTCAACTCCGGCAGCACCAAACCCACCGCCCGCGCGGCCCCCGTCGAGGTCGGGATCGCCGAAACCGCCGCCGCCCGCGCCCGATGCAGATCGCTGTGCAACGTATCGACCGTGTTCTGATCCCCGGTATAGGCGTGGATCGTCACCATATACCCGCGCAGAATGCCGAACCGGTCGTGCAGGATCTTCGCCATCGGCGCCAGGCAGTTCGTCGTGCACGACGCGTTCGACACCACCGTCATATCCTTGGTCAGGATCTTGTGGTTCACCCCATAAACGATCGTCGCGTCGACCTCATCCGCCGGCGCCGAAATCAGCACCTTGCGCGCCCCCGCCGTCAGCAACGCCGAGGCCTTCGCTTTCGACGCGAAAATCCCCGTGCATTCCAACGCCACATCGACGCCCTGATACGGCGCCTTGGTCGGATCGCGCTCGGCCGAAACCGTCAGCGGACCATAGACCTTGCCATTGTGACGGATGGTGATCGTATTGCCGGACACCTCGATCTGGCCGGGGAACCGGCCGTGCACGCTGTCATAAGCGAACAAATGCGCGTTCGCCTCGACGGAGCCCAGATCGTTGATGGCGACGGGGACGACGTCCGTTCGCCCGCTCTCGATAATCGCGCGCAGCACGAGGCGCCCGATACGGCCAAATCCATTAATCGCGACCTTAACGGCCATGTTGCGTTTTCCTTTTGCTATTAGACCCTACGCAAGCGTCCGCTAAACCCTACGAACGCTTGCGCACCGCCGCCACGATCGCCTCGGCGGTGATCCCAAAATGTTGATATAGCACATCCGCCGGGGCCGACGCGCCATAGCCTGTCATCCCGATGAACACCCCGTCGGGCCCCAGATACCGGTCCCAGCCGAAACCGCCCGCCGCCTCGATGCCAACCCGGAACGCCGAGCCCAACACACCGGCCCGGTATGCCGCGTCCTGGGTTTCAAAAAGCTCCCAGCACGGCAACGACACGACCGCGACCTGAATACCCTCGGCCGCCAGCAGCGCGCGCGCCTCCATCGCCAGAGACACCTCCGATCCCGTGGCGATCAGCGTCGCCTGCCGCGGCCCCTCGGCCTCGGCCAGAACATAGCCGCCGCGCGCCGTCAGATTCTCGGTCGAGTCGAACCGCAACGCCGGCAGCGCCTGGCGCGTCAGCACCAGCATGCTCGGCCCCTCCGCGCGTTTGACCGCGAGTTCCCACGCCTCCGCCGTCTCCAGCGTGCAAGCCGGACGGAACACATGCAGGTTCGGCATCGCCCGCAAACTGGCGAGGTGCTCCACCGGTTGATGCGTCGGCCCATCCTCACCCAGACCGATGGAATCATGCGTCATCACATGCACCACCCGCGCACCCATCAACGCCCCTAACCGTATCGCTGGGCGCATGTAATCGGTGAAGACAAAGAACGTGGCGGTATAGGGGATGATCCCGCCATGCAGCGCCATGCCGTTGGCCGCCGCGCCCATGCCATGCTCGCGGATCCCGTAATGAA
>JAYVXQ010000451.1:0-11284 GCA_043785025.1 Acetobacteraceae bacterium | reverse complement strand
CGCCGCGCCGCAGCCCGATAAAGCGGCCTCGGCGCGGCGGATTTCACCCATGCCGGGCAGGAACGCCAGGATGTCACCCTCGTGGTTCGCGAGTGCCTGTCGGATCGCGGCAGCCATGGCGGCGGGCAAATCGCGGGGCATGGCGATGTCGGTTTTGGCGTGATGCGTGTCGACCGGGAACATGCGGCCGAGGGAGGTGATGACGGTTGCCTCCATCATGTCCGACAGGCGGGCGCCGTCGGGGGTGGCGGACATCGCCAGGATGCGCAGGTCCGGCCGCAGCATCGCGCGCAGGTCCAAACACAGCGCGAGGGCCAGATCCGATTCGACGGAGCGTTCGTGGATCTCGTCCAGGATCACCATCGCCACACCGTCGAGGCCGGGATCGGCGTGGAGGCGGCGGAGCAGCAGGCCCTCGGTGATGACCTCGATCCGCGTGGCGGGCGACGTCGCGGCGTCGACCCGGGTGCGATAGCCGATCACGCCGCCAACCGCTTGGTTCAGCAGCGTTGACATGCGGGATGCAGCGGCGCGGGTGGCGAGGCGGCGCGGTTCCAGCATGAGGATCTTACCGTCTCCGCGCCAGGGAGCGTCGAGCAGATGCAGGGGTAAAAGCGTGGTTTTACCCGCGCCGGGCGGAGCAACGAGCAAGATCGGGGTGTTGGCGTCGAGCGCCGCCAGAAGGGCGGGGACGGCGTCGGAGACGGGAAGGATCGGAAGCGGTTGGGTCATGTGGCGCGCAAAGCGGGGGCGAGGCGCGCCGGGTAGAGGATGG
Organism: Acetobacteraceae bacterium; assembly: GCA_043785025.1. Lineage (GTDB taxonomy): Bacteria > Pseudomonadota > Alphaproteobacteria > Acetobacterales > Acetobacteraceae > Rhodopila. The sequence continues at coordinate 10,509 of JAYVXQ010000451.1, read as the reverse complement.
CGACGATCAGGGTCAGCACAGCCCATGCCAGGGTCAGTCCATAACCGGCCCGCAACGCCGCGGCGATCTGGTCTGGGTTTGAGGTCAGAGCGCCGGTCAAATCTCCCATCGCGGCGAAGGCGGCGGCGCCCAAGGCCTGACCGAGGAAGCGGAGGAACATGATGGACGCCGTGGCGGCGCCGCGCTGGCCGTACTCGACGCGGGTTTGCGCCGCGACCATGAACGTCGTGTTGCAGAACCCCATGCCGATCCCGATCAGGGCAAACCCCAGTACGGGCTGCCAGAGTACGGGCTGCCAGAGTACGGGCTGCCAGGGTGGGGCGGACGGGACGATGGTGACGAGCGCGGCGGCGCCAGCCGTGAGGAACGCGGCCCCTGTCGCCGCGACCGCGCGATAGCTCAGTCGGGGCAGCAAAAGGCCCGCCGCCGTCGAGCCGAACACCCAGACGACGGCCATGATGGCGAGGAACAAGGCCGCGAGGTCATCGGGCTGGTGCAGAACGTCCAGGATCAACGCGGGCAGCCAGGCCATGACGCCCATCATCAGCAGGCCGGTGATCAGCGAGCCCATTCCGGAGGTGACGAGGACTCGGTCGCGCCAAAGCTCGAACGGAAGGATCGGCGGTTTGGCACGGGATTGCTGGAGGATGAGGGCCGTGGTGGTCAGCGCGAGCGCGGCGACGGTCCAGGCGGAGGCGTTTTGCAGCACGATCAGGAGGGAGGTAACGGCGGCGAGCAACAGGCAGGAGCCTTTGACGTCGATGCCGGTGCGCATCGGCTTCGGGTCGGGCGGCAGGACGCGGGCCAGCATCGCGATCGCGATCAGGCCGATCGGCAGGTTCATCCAGAAAACCCAGGGCCAGGCTCCATGCCGCGTCAACAGCGCTCCGGCGGACGGGCCGACGATCGCGGCGATGCCGAAGACCGAGGACATCAGCCCCTGCAGACGGGCGCGCATGGCCGGGGGGTAAATGTCGGCGATGATGGTGTTGGCGAGCGGTTGGACGCCGCCGGCGCCGAGGCCTTGCAACAGCCGGAACGCCACGAGTTGCGGCATCGACGTGGCGAACCCGCATAACGTGGAGCCGATCAAAAACAGCGCGATCCCCGCGAAGAACGTCGTGCGGCGGCCGTTGCGGTCGGCGAGGCGCCCCCAGATCGGGATGGTCGCCGCCTGGCCCGCCATGTAAGCGGCGAAAACCCAGGCGTACAGCGACACATCACCCAGGTCCCGCGCGATCGCGGGCATGACGATGGCGATGATCGTCGCCTCGATCGCCGCCATGAAGGTGGCGGCGAGGCAAGCGGTCAGGATAAGGGGGCGGTTTGGCATCAGAGGCATGGGAATTTCGGCGGGCTCTGGTAAGATTTCGGCCTGAGGGGACAGAGACGGCGGGACTGAGACGTTCGATTGCCACGGTGGTCATATCACCCAGGCGGCGCCTGTCACTGTGCCGTACCGCGATACACGAAACGCGAGGCGGTTTTTTCGGACCGCGCGCGGCGGGGATGTCGTGGTCGATCATCCGTTCATGGCATGGATGCGGATTGGGGCAGGAAAGACGATGGGGTTCCCCGCCGCGTTCGAATGCAATGTCGCGCGCGAGATGGCGGCCTTCGTCGAAAGTTATGATCCCTCGCGGGATTTGATCGTTTCGGTAGTGGTGTCTGGTCGGTCGATCAGTTCGGTGACGCTGGACGGCAGCGAAAGCGCGTGGAGTCTCTGCGATGGTTCATTCTGGACGAAACCAGCCAGGGGAAGGGATTGCGCAAGCAGCTGCTGGCGAACGCGGCCGGGTTCGTGTGAGGGGCAGGTTTTGGGTCGGTTGTTATGACGACGGTTCGGAGTTTGGCGGCGGCGGCGCCGCTTTAAGCGCGCGTGGGATTTCAGATGGTTTAGGAGCAAGCTCAGCGAAATTTAACCTCGTGCCTCAAACAGATGAACCATATCGGCCAGACGAACTCCGTGTCCGTCAATTATCGGCGTTTACGTCGCCTACCCGCGAGGACATCGGTAATCGGCTCGGGTCGCCGTGTTGCGCGAACCTGCCGCTTGCTGCGACTACGTGTGGGTTGGCGGTCAGCACTTCGTTCTAAAGCGTTATTGCGTTGCCGCCCTGACCTGTTGAGCTGTGTAGAGGAGGACGATTGCATCTAATGTGAATGCGGTTTCGTCAGGCGCCCCCAATTCCTCTCCGATATCCCGTAACACCAGGATATCGATCTTTTCGTGATGAGCGCGTGCCACCTTGTTGACGGCTGGGTGAAGCCGGCCAATCACCAGGCAATAAACCTGGTGACCGTTAAATCTTAGTGCTAAATAGCTCATTTTTGGATATTGATTGGTCATGCATGCGTGACCGCCGTAATAATCTGGCAGCAGATTCAGATACAATGCGCGGGTTCCACCGGCGATCGCGTTATTGGTGGTTGCGAACAATAGGAGTGCTGCGCCAAGAAGGGAAAGCTTCATCATGACCTAATTTTGCTTTGTGTATGTGACGTCGGGGACGTAATATCCGCGCGAGTTTCAAATCTATTTCGAATGGTACGCTGTACTCCGTCATTCGTTTCGCGATACAGGCATTAAAAGGAAGGCGATACCTGATAGCGAGCCGTGATCGAGAAGCTACTGGAGCTCGGGATTTAAATCGGGCGCGAGTATCGGAATGCGCGCCGTTGGTGGGGTCATGGACCTGGCCCGCCGCCGCTGGCAACATACGGGGGTGTTCCGGTTTTTCATCCGTCTGTCAGTGCTGTGCTGTCTCGCCACCCTCGCATCGCCGGCGGGCGCACGGGCGCAATGGGCCGCGTGCTTCACCCCCGCCGAGGACTGCGAGGCGCGGATCATCGAAACGATCGGTCACGCGCGAAAAACGATCCGCGCTCAGGCCTATAGTTTCACCTCGGCGCCGATCGCCACCGCATTGGTGGGCGCGGTGCGTCGCGGCGTCGATGTGCGATTGATCGTCGGCCACGCGCGCGAGAACTCCAGCGGTCATACACGGGTCGATCATGTCGCGACCCAGGGTGTGGTGGTGCTGGTGGATTCCCCCAAGGGGTTGATGCATGACAAGATCATCATCATCGACAACGAAACGGTTGTGACGGGGTCGTATAATTTCAGCGCCTCCGCGGCGCATCGCAACGTCGAGAACGTTTTGATCGTGAATGAAACGAACGTGGCGCGGCGCTACGGCGAGCACTGGCGCGATCGGGCCGCTGTCTCGTTGCCGTACGAGGCGCGGACGGAGCATTGAAACGTCCGCGGCGGGTTTGCCGATCGGGCGTGATGGGGGCATGCTGCGGAGAAATCCAGGAGACGCGCCATGACCTATGAAACCATTGCCGTGCATCCCGTGACGCCGACGATCGGCGCCGAGATCTCGGGCATCGATTTATCGCGCCCTTTGGGCAACCAGCAGTTTCAGGAAGTGCATGACGCGCTGATGGCGCATCAGGTGTTGTTCTTTCGCGATCAAACCCTGACATTGGATCAGCACAAGGCGTTCGGACGGCTGTTCGGCGACCTCGCCGTTCATCCGAACTCCAAAGGCCCCGAGGGCCACCCGGAGATTTTGCCGGTCTACGCGGACGCGAACTCCAAACGGATCGCGGGGGAGCGGTGGCATTCGGATGTCTCCTGCGATCCGGAGCCGCCGATGGGTTCGATCCTGAATTTAAAAACGATCCCGCCGTCCGGGGGCGACACGCTGTTTTGCAGCATGTACGCGGCCTATGACGCGCTGTCGGCGCCGATGAAGCAGTTTTCGTCGAAGCTGACGGCGTATCACGACGGGGCGCCGAATTATAATCGAACGAACACTCTGATTGGCGAGACCGAGCGGAAAGTATTTCCGCGCGCGGAACATCCAGTGATCCGCACGCATCCGGTGACGGGCAAGCAGGCGATTTTCGTCAATCCGGTGTTCACCGTTGGGATCAAGGATTTACCGGAGGCGGAGGGGAAGGCGATCCTGGAGTTCCTCTACGCGCATTGCGCCCGGCCGCACTGGCAGGTCCGGTTTCGTTGGCAAGCTGATAGTGTCGCGTTCTGGGATAACCGGTGCGTGCAGCATATCGCGATGTGGGATTACTTCCCGGAGGTGCGCTCGGGGTATCGGGTGACGGTGAAGGGAGATCGTCCGTTTTACCGGGCGGCGTGAGCGATGGGGCTTTGCCCCATGCCCCACCCGGAGGCGCTGCCTCCGGGACCTCCGCCAAGGGCGATAGCCCTTGGATCCCAATCCGTTTGGGTCATGGAATGAGGGGGGCCATCACGGACGTTGCAACGCAGAGGATGGCCCCCCTCATTCCATGACCCAAAAGACGGCGGTCCAGGGACCCTGTCCCTGGCGAGGGTCCAGGCACCCGCGCACCCTGCTGCGGCCCGGGGCAAAGCCCCACCCTTCAAGCCGCCGCCAAACGTTCCACCTCCGGATAATCCACCTTCCCCGTCGGCAGCAACGGCATCTTCCCCACCGGCAACAAACTACGTGGCACCATGATCTCCGGCACCCCACGCCCCTTCGCATGCGCCAACAGCGCGTTCATATCGGCGCCAGGACGTGTCGACACCAAAATCAACCGCTCCCCTTTGCGCGGATCGGGCACATGCACGACCGCGTGATGATCATCCGGCCACAGCGACGCCACCAGCGTTTCAGCGGCGGTCAGCGACACCATCTCCCCGCCGATTTTCGCGAAGCGTTTGGCGCGTCCCAGGATCGACACGAACCCATCCGGCGAGATCGAAACGATGTCGCCGGTATCGTACCAACCATCGGCGGGCGGACGCAGCACACCGGGCTCGCTCGCGAACAAATACCCGCTCATAATGTTCGGTCCGCGGACATGCAGCCGCCCGCCGGTATCGATGCCGGGAATGGTTTCCAGCCGATGCTCGATCCCCGGCAACAGCCGCCCCACGGTATTCGCGCGGCAATGCATCGCCGTGTTCAGCGCGATGGCGGGGGCGGTTTCGGTGGCGCCATAACCCTCCAGAATACGCACCCCGAAACGGTCGGCGAACAGCCGCTTGGTATCCTCGCGCACTTTCTCCGCCCCCGCGAAAATATAGCGCATGGCATAGAAATCATACGGATGCGCATACCGGGCCCAACCATTCAAGAACGTATCGGTCCCAAAACAGATGGTCGCATCCGTATCATAGATCAGACCCGGAACGATCCGGTAATGCAGCGGACTGGGATAATGGAACGTCCGCACGCCCGAAATCAGCGGCAGGATCGTCCCCCCGGTCAAACCGAACGAGTGGAACATCGGCATCGCGTTGAACACCGTGTCACCGCCGTTGAAATCGATCACCGACGACAATTGGGCGCAGTTGGACAGAATGTTACGATGACTGAGCACCACGCCTTTCGGATTGCCCTCCGACCCGCTGGTGAACAGCACGACGCAGGGGCCGTTGGGATCGCCGGACGCGCCGGGCACCGCGCCCGGAAACCAGCTATCGAATTTCGCCCGCAGCTTCTCGCGCCATCCCATCGCCGCGCGAATATCTTCCAGCCACAGAAACGCGATCTCCGGTTCCAAACGCGCGATCAGCCCGGTCAGCTTGCCCCGCTCCACGAAGGCTCGGCTGCAAATCACGGTTTTGATTTGCGCCGCCTGGCAGGTGGTCAGCACGTTGGCCGCACCGGCCGAGGCATTGAGCAAACACGGCACGCGCCCGAACGCCTGCAAGCCAGCGAAGGTGACGACGGCGGCGACCGCGTTGGGCAGCAGCACGCCGATCCGCCCGCCCTCCGGCGCATGGCGCGACAAAGCGCGGCCCAACGCCATCGATCCGAGAATGAAACGGCCATAGGTGATCGGCTGGCGGCTCACGTCCTCGGCGATGATGGTTTTGTGACCGTGGATATGCGCCGCGTCCAGGATGGCGCTGAACAATGTCCGGTCGACCGGCTTGGCGCGGAACACCGCATTCACCAGCACGTCCTGCAATCCCCGCGCGATGACGACGCGGCGTTCGCGCGGTGTCAGCACCGTCGCGTGATCCGGCGTCAGATCGGTCGAGGGCCAGATATGCACCGTCAGCGGCGGGAACCAGCGGCGGCGCGCGCCGATGGTTTTGCCAAGGAATGAGAAGCGCCCGCCCTCGATCGAAATCGGCAGAATCCGCGCATGCGCCTTGTCGGCGACAAGGCCCGCGCCCTCGTAAACTTTCATCAGCGCGCCGGTGCGGGTCAGCCTTCCCTCGGGGAATATCATGAGTTTCTTGCCGTGATCGCGCACCGCCTCGACCATGCGTTTCAGCGCATAGGGCGATTGCACGTCGATCGGGAAGGTCTCGACGGCCGCCAGCACCGGACGGAAATACCATTTGCGGGACTGCGCGATATTGATCGCAAAGGTCGGGCTGTCCGGCAGAAAGGCCGCGATCAAACACGCATCGAGATAAGATTGGTGATTCGATACGATCACGAGACGCTCACCGGCCGCCTTGTAATGCTCCAGCCCATGCACGGTCACGCCGTGAAAGCTGTTGAAATACCAGCGGAACACGGCGCGAAACACCTCGTGCGGGAGGATGCGCACGATCCAGAACGCGACCAGCAAATTGGCCGCGGCGGTGAGTTTCAGCACCGTCGGCGCATCGAACCCGCGCCACGCGAGCAAGGCGGCGGCGCCGGCACCCGCGACCATGAAGGCCGCGTTCATCACGTTATTGGCGGCGATCATGCGGGAGCGTTGATCCGGGCGGGCGCTGTCCTGGATGATCGCGTAAAGTGGCACCGAGAACACCCCACCGCACGCCGCGAGCAGGAAAAGATCCAGTCCCAGACGCCATCCCTGGAACGTGGAGGCGACAGCGGCGGCGTTCACCAGCGTCCCCGCCGAGGCCGCGGCATGGGCGAAATCCCAGCAGAACAGCGAAATGCCCAACGCGGCGAAGGGAACGAAACGGGGCGAGACCTGCCCGTGCAACAAACGCGCGCAGAGGATCGAGCCAGTGCCGACGCCGATCGCGAACACCGACAGCAGCAGCGTCATCACCCCGCCATCGCCGTGCAGCGTATCACGCGCGATGATCGGGAATTCGGTCATCAGCGTCGCACCCACCGTCCAGAACCAGGACAGACCCAACAGGCTGAGCCAGATGCCGCGCTGACCATGGGCGAGGCGCAGCAATTCGATCGTTTCGCTCAGCACATTCCAACGGATGCGCAACGACGGATCGGCGGCGGCGGCGGGCGGGACACGCAGCGCGCCAGCCAAACCAACGATCGCCAGGACCACGCCAATGGCGCCCACCAGGTTCCGGCCCTGGTCCAGCAGGATCACGGCGCCACCCAGCACGGTGCCCGCGACGATGCAAAGGAATGTCGTCGCCTCGATCAGGCCGTTGCCGGCGATCAACTCGTCCTCGGCCAGCAGTTCCGGCAGCACGCCATATTTCACCGGCCCGAACAACGCCGCCTGGACGCCGAGCCCGACCAGCACGGCCAGCAAAGCCGGAATGCTCTCGAAATGAAACGCCAGGGCGGCGAGCGCCATCAACCCGACCTCCAACGCTTTATAGATCCGGATCAGTTTCGGCTTTTCGAAGCGATCAGCCAGCTTCCCCGCCGTCGCCGACAGCAGCGCGTAAGGCGCGATGAACAACGCCCCCGCCAGTGCCGAAAGACCGGTCCCACCCGCCGAGAGTTGGAACAGCGCCAGAACGACCATCGCGTTCTTCACGAGATTGTCATTCAACGCGCCGCAGGACTGCGCGAGCACCAGCGGACCCATTCGCCGCGTCTTCAACAAGCCGAACGCTGTCATCAAGGGCTCTCCCGTCAGGTTAAAACGCGCCAGCACATGGCGGCGATGGTGTCGGCTCGTTCCCGCATGCCATGGGCAAGGCGGCCATACAGGATCCCGGTCGCGGGTTGCACCAGCAGGCCGATGACGGCCATGGCCATCAATTCAGGCTCGCGCGCGGGAATTTCCCGAGCGGTCATCGCCTCGGCGACGGCGCGGCAGATGATCTCCACGGGGTTGCGCGCGTCGGGGCCGATATGGCGCAGAAACCCGTGCTGGCTCATGACCAGAAAACGAAAACGGATCGTGTCCTGATCGTGCAGCGCGCATAACGCGTGGATCGCCGCGTCCAGACGGGCGCGGAAAATTCCCCCACCCCCAAACGCGTCCGCCAGAACATCGCCATACGCGGCGTAGCCGGTCAGGAACAGCTCCGTCACCAGCGCCTCGCGCGAGGCGAAATGCGCGTAAAGATTGGACGGTTTCATCGCGCAGGCGGCGGCGATATCCCGCACCGAAACCGCGTCGAGGCCGTGCTCGACGAACAGACGCATCGCCTCGGCCTTGATTTGCTCGCGTTTGCCGCCGGGATCGCGCATTTGTTTCCTGGATGATGAACGACTGTTCGTTCACTAACCCCCGCGCGCGACCGACGTCAAGAAAAATCAGGCGCGGGTCAAAGCCGCGCGCCGCAACGCGGCCAGGCGCGCCGCCGCGATCTTCGTATCGAACCCCGCCGCCCGAACGCGTCCCATGGCGGACAGTTCCGCCCGCCGCGCCGGATCGGCGGCGAGTGCCATAATCGCCGCCGCGATATCGGCGGGATCGTCAGGATTGGCATAGACCGCCGCGTCGCCCGCGACCTCCGGCAAGCCGCCACGCGGCGAGACGATCAAGGACGCGCCACACGCCAGAGCCTCCAACGCCGTCAATCCGAACGGCTCATTCCATCGACTGGGCGTGATCACGATCGCGGCGCGGGACATCGCGCTGAGCACGCCGGCATGGTCGAGATATCCCGCCATATGCACGTTGCTCCGCGCCGCGAGGCGCTGAATGTCACGGACATACTCTGTTTCGCGGCCATCGGCGCGCATGCCGTCCGCGCCGATCATGTCCGCCCGCCATCCCGGCAGGTCCTTCAAAACCTGAGCGCAGGCAAGAATGAAACTATCCGGCCCTTTGTCCGCGACGACGCGGCCAGCGAACAGGATCACATTCTCGCGCGGCCCCTCCGGCGGGACGGCGTCGATATCGAGGCAGTTGTGCAACACAGCGACCGAGCCCGCCGCCGGGTCGACCCCCTCCATGAAGCGGCGGCGCAGATAGTCGGAGGACGCCATGACCGGGTTCAGGGTCCTCAACATCTGGGCGCGCGCGGTGGGGGAGTTCGCGGCGCGCATGCCGACGGGATCGTTGTTCAGCAGCAACCCCACGGGAATGGACGGAAACCGGCGGGCCAGCGCAAGCGCGATTTCCGGCCGGTTATGCACCTCGATCAACGCCGGTTGGGCCGCGCGCAAGGGCGCGATCATGGCGGCGGCGAAGCGCAAATTGATGTTGCCAGGCCACCAGCGCCGCGGCGTGACCGCGCTGAACGGCACATCGGGGAACACCGGCCCATCCTGCGGACCGCCGATCACCAGCGTGCGAAACCCAGGCGTGGCGGCATAGCGGCGGGCCAGTAACCCGAGCGCGCCGGCGCGGCCGTGGCCGAAGCCCTCGCGCGGCGGCAGCACGACGGCGGCGAGCGGCTCCGCCATGCTACCGCGCCGCTTTGGGTGGCTCGCGGCCGATAAACCGCTCGCCTTTAGGTAGCTCGCGGCCGATAAACCGCTCAACGATGGTGAAAATACCGCCCGCCGCTTCCTGCGCCACGGCGGCGGCGACATCGCCCCAGGCGGGGGTCAGCATGCCCGCCGGCAGGCTGTTCAACTGCGCCACCTTTCCGGTCACGTGGCCGTTTGGCCGGGTGATGGTCCAGGTGACCTCGATTTGCTGGCGCGATTTCGGCAGCGGGCTGACCGCGACGTCGCCCTTGACGGTGAAATCGGCGTTCTCAGGGGTGACTTGCACCATCGGCCCGAACTCGGTCAGGCGGGCGCGGATCAAACGGGTCAGCGCCGTATCGCCATCGCCGGGCGCGCCGGTGACCTGGGGGATATAGAGCTTGGCGGCGCGGTTCACCAGCGCCGCGGGATCGCCCCGTTCGCGGGAGGCCTTGATGCTGGTCATCACGGCCAGCACTTTCGGCACCGCGTCGTCGACGATTTTTTCCAGCGTTTTGGACGCGGCCGCATCCCAGTCGGCGGCGGGAAACGCGGCACCGTCGATGCCGCCGGTATCGCGTCCGCGCGGGTCCAGCACCGCGTAATGCGGCACCACGGTCGCGTCCACGCGTTGCGCCGTGATCGCGAGCCGCCAATCGTTGCGTCGGGGCTCGCGCGCCAGTGTCGGAACCTCCGCGTCGGCGAGGCGCGAGGCCAGCAGCGTCGCATAATCCCGCTCGGCCTGTTTGGGCAGCAGCGCGCCGGTCACCGGCGGCACCGCGAGCAGCGGAGTGACGGGAACCGCGAGGCGGCGGGCCGTGGCACCGGGATTTCCCATGAACGGTTCGGGCAAATCACCGCACGCGGACAGCAGCATTGGGATCAGAACAGCGAGGCGGCGTGCGATCATCGCCGAGTTGAAGCAGATGTCGCGCCGCGCCACCAGTCGCGATAGGATCGGCGGATG
>JAYVXQ010000450.1:0-3513 GCA_043785025.1 Acetobacteraceae bacterium | reverse complement strand
GGGTGCATGAGGGCATGACGGCGAAGGGCATCGCCATGCTGGAGGCGCCGGTGTCCGGCGGCACCGCGCGCGCCAAGGACGGCACCATTGTCATCATGGTTGGCGGCGACGCGGATGTCTTCGAACAGCAACTGCCGCTGCTGAAATCCTTCAGTGGCGAGGTGGTGCATGTCGGGCCGATCGGCATGGGCTCCACCGCCAAGCTGATCAACAACATGCTGGCGTTCTGCAACGCCGCCGCGGCCGCCGAGGCGCTGATGATCGGCAAGCGCGCGGGCATTGATTTGCACAAGCTGGATCAGGTGATCCGCAACGCCAGCGGGATGTCGGCGGGTTACGCGGGCATGTCGACGAAAGCGTTCAAGGGCGATTTCCAGGCCAGTTTCGCGCTCGACCTCGCCCATAAGGATTTACGTCTGGCGTTGGAGATGGCCGATGAGCTTGGGGTTCCTGGCCTGATCGCGCCGCAGGTGATGAACCTGATGCGGATGGCGCGCGGGATGGGGTTGGGGTCGAGCGATTCGTCGTCGGTTATTCGTGTTTATGAGACGGCGTTGAATGAGGAGGTGCGGGCGTAGAGCGGTTTCCGATCGGGGGATGGGTTAACCCAACTTCCCCGCCGCCGCCTGCACGGCATTCCACACCGGCTCACCAAACTTCGTCTTCTGCCGCGCGTAATAGCCTTGCGCGCGCAGTTGGTCGCGAAATCCGGCGTGATCGACCTCGTTGAACGCCATGCCGGCTTTAATCAGGCTCGCGCGGATCGCCGCCTCTTGTCGCGCGCTGGCGTCGCGCTGTTTTGGCGCCGTGCCGTTCATCGTGTTGGCGACGATGCGCCGCAGACGCTCCGGCAGCGCCTTCCAGGCGGCGGGATTGGCGCACATCCACAGCCCATCCCAGGCATGCCGGGTCATCGCGCAGTACGGCTGCACCTCGTTCAGCCGAGCGTATTCCACGATCTGCAGCATCCCCTCCTGCCCATCCACCTGACGGTGATCCAGCGCCATCCGCAAATAGGGCAGCGAGATCACGACCGGCACAGCGGCCAGCGAGCGGAATAAATCCATCGCCTCCTGGTCGATCTGGGTGCGGATCTTCAATCCCGCCATGTCCCCCGCCGTTCGCACCGCTTGCTTCGTCGTGGTGAGGTCGCGAAAGCCGAAATCCCAGATCTTCTCCATCACCTCCAGGCCCAATTGCGTGCCGATCTGAGAGCGGATCAGGCGCCCGACCTCGCCGTCCATGGCAGTCCAGACGTCGGGATAGTTGGCGAACAGGAAGCCGATGGCGGGGATTCCGCATAACGGCACGATCGCGGCCATTTGGGCGTGGGTCGCCACCACCATCTCCAGCCCGCCCGCGCGCACCTGGCCCATGAGGCCGCTTTGCACGCCCGCGCGGCCCTGGCCCATGACGGTCAGCTCCATCTTGCCCTCGGAGCGTTTGGCGATCGCGTCGGCCGCTTCCAGCAGCGATTGATGCAGCGGCGTGTCCTCGGGCGCGACATGACCGACGCGCCACGTCACCTCCGCCGCATGTGCGAAGCGCGCGACCAGGGGCATCGTCAGGGCGGCGCCCGCCAGGCTCGCGGCGCTACGGCGGGAAATCATGTTCATGCCGCAATGCCGCCTCGCCACCCGAAATGGGGTTTGGTTCAGGCTGCCTTATTGCGCGAGACCAATCGGCCGCCGCGCGCCAGGGTCGCGCCAAGGCCGTGAACATAGGCGGATTGGCCATTCACCCAGGTTTCAATAATTCCGTCGGCGGCGTTGACCGGCTTGGCGAAGGTCGCGGTATCGCGCACCGTTTCGGGGTCGAACAGCACCAGATCGGCATAGGCGCCCGCGCGGATCACGCCCCGGTCCACCATCCCGAACACCGACGCCGTGTGACCGGTCATCTTGTGCACCGCCGTTTCCAGGCTGAACAACCCCAGTTCGCGCGCGTAATAACCGAGCACGCGGGGAAACGTGCCCCACAGCCGGGGATGCGGGAACGTGTCATGCGGCAACCCGTCGCTGCCGATCATCGCCAGATGATGCGCCATGATCCGGCGCACGTCGGGTTCTTGCATCTGAAAGAAAATTCCGCCGGCGGGCAGCAGCCGCTCCGCCGCCTCGCGGTCCGGGACCTTCCATTCCTTGGCGATATCATCGAGCCGCCGTCCCGACATTTCGGGATGCGGGATCGACCAGGTGATTTGCACCGCGACATCCTGGCGCAGCCGGTCGGGGATCAGCACGGTGGAGCCCGCGACATAGGGGTAGACGTCGAACGCCACGCGCTGATCCAGCGCGCCGAGATCGATCGCGGGCAAGGTTTCGCGTGAGCGGCCAAAATTTTCCGGCATTGTGCATTTGTGATGACTGATGACCACGGGCGCGTCGACGGCGCGGCCGATCTTCAACGTCTCCTCGATCGACCGCAGCACGCCGTCCGCCTCATCGCGCATGTGGGTGACATAGATGCCGCGGGCTTCGCGCAACGCCTCGGCGATCGCGATGACCTCATCGGTTGGCGCATGCGTGCTTGGCGGATAATACAGGCCGGTCGAGAACCCCGAGGCGCCTTGCGCCAGAGCGTCCTTCAATTGTCCGCGCATCACGGCGGCCTCGCGATCGGTGGCCGCGCGCGTTGTGCCGCCGTGCATCGCCGCGACCCGCAACGACATATGCCCGATCAGGGCGTAGGTATTGACCGGCGAGGGGTCCCGTTTCAACCGGTCCGCGTATTCACCGAAACTGCCGAAAATCCATTCCGACTCGTCACCGATCAAATCCAGCGGCGGCGGCGGCCGCGTCGCCATCCGGACCGGCGACAAGGAAATCCCGCAATTGCCGACGACGACGGTCGTCACGCCCTGCGACATTTTGCACAGCATGCAGGCGGGCCCGCACAGCACGGCGCGATCGTCATGCGTATGGGCGTCGATGAAGCCGGGGGAGACGACTTTCCCGGTTGCGATCACCTCTCGTTCCCCCGCCATGCCGCCGAGGTCTCCCACCGCCACGACCCGGTCGCCGGTGACGCCGATATCGGTCTTGTAACGATCCGCGCCGGTGCCGTCGATGACGATCGCGTCGCGGATGATCATGTCACAGCGAAGGGTCATGCGTTTTCTCCTGTTGGTGAAGTCAAGAATTCAGGGCGCTGCCCTGGGACCCGCCGAGGGGCGCTGCCCCTTGGATCCCCGTCAAAGGGCGAGGCCCTTTGAAATCTATCCGTTCGGGCAAGGAGCAAAGTCCCTGGCTTCCTCCCATCATCCGCCCCGCAACCGATCCGTCGCCGCCTGATCCACGGCCCCATCGACACCGAGCACCACTTTATAAACGCCGCCCGCCGTCGCCGCTGAGACCAGGCCATCGCGGACATCTCGCGCGACCCGATCGGGTGCCCGCGCGGCGGGATCGCCCATGCCAGCGCCGCCCGGCAGTTCCAAAATCAGCCGATCGCCATCCGGAATGACCTGATAGCCTTTGGTGCGTAGCAAAACGCCAGATTTTTGTTTGACGA
>JAYVXQ010000449.1:0-11338 GCA_043785025.1 Acetobacteraceae bacterium | reverse complement strand
CGGGGACTATTTGCCCAGGTTCGTGTCGGGTTGGATATTGAGATGAACATGATCGCATGTATTGAAGCGCGCAGCCCAGACTTGCTCGACGTTGTCGCGCTGCGGTCCGACCGTCCGGACCTGGGATTGTTGCGCGGGGCGTTTGGCACGGTTGTCGAGTTTCTTGATGGCGCCACCTCGCTGGTGGAATTTTCCGGCGATGATGGTCAGGCGGTCGCGGTCGCGCCATGCGCGCATCGCGCGCTGCGTATCGTGTCCGAAGCGCGAAATTAAACGCGGCGGACAAAGGTCCAATACAAGGGCGAGCGGCCTGAGCGGAGCGCTTTTGCTTCGTAACGCGTGGGCGGCCAACCCATGGGCCGGGTATTTTCTGGCGTGGTCACATCGAACAGGGTTTGCGCCGCCATAACCGACCGCACCCAGTCCTGATACGTGGGGTCATCGCTCGCGACGCGCCATGTGGCACCTGGTTTCAGCACGCGGGCGATCAAAGGCAGCATCGCCGGATGCACGAATCGCCGTTTCGCGTGCCGTGCTTTAGGCCATGGGTCGGGAAATAGCAGGAACAACCGGTCCAGGCAGGCGTCCGGCAATGTGTCCAACAGGATGCGCGCGTCCTCGGGCCAGATGCGCAGATTGGCGGGCAGGGTTTCGTCCGCTTCTCCGCCCTCCGGCACCAGGCGGGACAACAGCGAGCAGATGCCGTTCTCGAACACCTCGCAGGCGATCAGCCCGATGCCGGGGAACGCGTTGATCTGCGCGAGGGCATGTTCACCACCGCCGAAGCCGATCTCCAACCACAGCGCGGATGGGCGCAAATCGAAGCCGCCAAGTGGATCGGCGAGGTCGACGCGTAGACGCGGTAAAGTTTGCTCCAGCAGTTTCTCCTGCCGGGGACGCAGCTTATGTCCGCGGGCGCGGCCATAAAGCCGGTCTGGCGGGGGCTTCACCCTGTCGATCAGGCGCGGTTCATCCTCGGCTGGCATGACGGCGCCTGACCCCGAGGGGAGTTATCGGCCGAAAGCGGACTTCAGCGCGGGCACCAGGTCGGTTTTTTCCCAGGTGAACGTCCCCTTCGTCTCGTCCGGCTCGCGGCCGAAATGACCGTAAGCGGAGGTTGGGACATAAATCGGGCGATTAAGGTGCAGATGCTCCCGCACGCCGCGCGGCGACAGGTTCACCAGTTCGCGTAGGGTTTTTTCGAGGCGGGCTTCATCGACGTCTTTGCCGGTGCCGTGCAGATCGACATAGACCGACAGCGGATGTGACACGCCGATCGCATAAGCGATCTGGATGGTGCAGCGATCCGCGAGGCCAGACGCCACGACGTTCTTCGCGAGGTAGCGGCAGACATAGGCGGCCGAGCGGTCGACCTTCGTCGGGTCCTTGCCGCTGAACGCGCCGCCGCCATGCGGGGCCGCGCCGCCGTAGGTATCGACAATGATTTTCCGTCCGGTCAGCCCGCAATCTCCGTCGGGCCCACCGATGACGAAATTGCCGGTCGGGTTCACATAGAACTCTTTCTCGGTCGGCATCCAACCCTGCGGCAGGGTTGATTCGACCAGCGGCCAGAGCATCTTCTTGATCGCGGCCTGCTCGATTCCCGCCTGATGCTGGGTGGACACGACGACCGAGGTCGCGCCGACCGGCTTGCCGTCGATGTAGCGCAACGTGACCTGGCTTTTCGCGTCCGGCAGCAAACCCATGACCGAGTGATCGCCGGCGACGCGGCGGTCGCGCATCGTGCGCAGGATTTCATGTGCGTAATAAAGCGGGGCTGGCATCAGGCCCGCCGTTTCCCGGCAGGCATAGCCGAACATGATGCCCTGATCGCCCGCGCCTTCGTCCTTGTTTCCCGAGCTATCGACGCCTTGGGCGATGTCAGAGGACTGGGAGTGCAGCAGGACCGTGACTTCGGCGTTTTGCCAGTGGAAACCTTCCTGCTCGTAGCCGATGTCGCGGATCGCCATGCGCGCGAGGTGGGTCAGCAGCTCGGGCGTCACGGACTCTGGACCGCGGGTTTCGCCCGCCAGAACGACGCGATTGGTGGTGACCAGGGTTTCGCAGGCGACGCGGGCGTAGGGGTCGGCCGCCAGGAAGGCATCGAGCACGGTGTCGCTCAATCGGTCGGCGACTTTATCGGGATGGCCTTCGGAAACGGATTCTGAGGTGAAAAGATACTCGCCTGTGTCGCGCATAAGCTCTGTCTCCGTGGCGGCCGCCGAGGGTGTGAAATGGACCGGCGGTGTGTGGCGGAATGGGCCGCGGGGGTCAAGGTGAATTGCGAGGCGCCGCGTGGGAAACAGGTCAGCACGACCTTCCCGCCGCCCGCGGGTTCAGCCTTTCTGATCGATCAGGAATGCGATCCGGCGAAGCGCCAGTTGATATCCCTGGGTGCCGAAGCCCGCGATCACGCCATCCGCGCGGGTCGAGACGAAGGAGTGATGGCGAAACGCCTCGCGCTTATGCACGTTGGAGATATGCACCTCGATCACAGGCTCATCGAAGGTGTTCAGCGCGTCCAGCAGCGCGACCGAGGTGTGGGTAAAGGCCGCCGGGTTGATGACGATGCCGCCCGCGGTCTCGCGCGCGGCGTGAACCCAGTCGATCAGTTCGTATTCGCGATTGCTCTGATGAAAGTTCAGGTCCAGGTGCAATTCGGCGGCCAGGGACCGGCAGTCGCGTTCGACGTCCGTGAGGGTTTCGTGACCGTAAATATGCGGCTGACGCTTGCCCAACAAATTGATGTTCGGGCCGTTCAGGACGTAGACGAGGCGGCTCATGATGGGTTCCCCCGGTGGATTTATATCAACTGACGTAGCCGGTGACTCCTCCATCGGCTACGTCAGTTGATATTGCGCGCCGGGTTGGCCGGCGGCGGCGCGCGAAATCAAGACTATACCATGGGTCACTGGAAGTGACTGTTGGTATTAGCCCATGCCTAATACATCCATCATGGAATAAAGGCCGGGTTTCCGCCCGACAACCCACAACGCCGCCCGAACCGCGCCGGACGCGAATGCTCGCCGGTCGAACGCGCGATGTGTCAGCGCGATATGCTCGGTGGCTGAGGCGAAGATCAGCGTGTGCTCGCCGACGACCTGGCCGCCGCGCAACGCCGCGAACCCGATCGCGCCCGATGCGCGGGCACCGACATGGCCGTGGCGGCCGCTTTCCATGACGTCCTCCAGCGTCTGGCCGCGTCCCTTGGCGACCGCGCGGCCCATGCCGATGGCGGTGCCCGAGGGCGCGTCGACTTTTTGCCGGTGGTGCATTTCCATAATTTCAGCATCGTAAATATCTGCGGGCAGCGCCGCGCCCATGCGCTCGCACAACGCCAGAACCAGGTTTACTCCGGCCGAAAAATTGGATGCGTAAACGATGGGGATGGAGCGCGCGGCCGCTGCCAAGGCGGCCTCGTCAGCGAGCGACAGGCCGGATGCTCCGACGATCCAGGGCGTGTTCGCGCTGACCACGGCCTGAGCTGTCGTCTGAGCGGTCGAGGCGTGGGTGAAATCGATGACGACGTCGGAGATGGCGGCGAGCGCCGCCACGTCCGGCAACACCGAGGCCCCCGCCGGCGCCAGACGGTTGGATCTGACGCGGCCGGAGCCTCCCGCCAGGATCGCGCCGGCCGCGGGCACTTCCTCGGCCAGAAGATGGCCCATCCGGCCGGTGATTCCGGCGATGCCGATGCTGATTGTCACGGTTCTCTCCCTCCGCTTTCAGCGCGGGAGTCTGAGTGTGGCGCGCCCGCCCGTCCAGGGGGGGGGAGGCCGTCAGTTTACTGTGGCGGGTAGGCTTCCTGCTGGGGATAGTAGTATCCGGGCGCGTAAGCGGGCGCCTGATAATATTGCGGCTGTGGCGTATAATACACCGGCGGTGCCTGATAGACGGGCGGAGCCTGGTAAACCGGTTGCGCCGCGATCAGACCGCCGATCAACGCTGCCGCGCCCAAACCCAACAAAGCCCCCGTTAACGGGCTCGGACCCCGATAACCGCCCTGGTTGCCGCCCGGGTAGCCATAGCCGCCGCCGCGATGCTCCCAGCCGCCTCCGTGGCCGCCATAGCCTCCCCCATGACCACCCCAGCCGCCGCCACCATGACCACGCCATTCGGCATGCGCGGCCGGAGCGGCGAGCAAGCCCAACACGGCGGGCGTTGCGATCAGGAAAGTTCTTAAGGTCCTCATGGCTCTGTTCCTTGTTCCGAACGTCGCGAGAGCGGCGTTCTTACAGTCGGAAAGCTGGTCGCCCGGCGTGGCGGGATTGCGGCGGCGCGGTGATAAGATGGCGGCGGTTCACGCCCACGGTGGCGCGCGTCCGTCCATGCCGTCAGCGGGCACGCCGAGGTGACGCGGGATCAGGGGCGCGAGGTCGACGACCTTTATTTCGCCGCTTCGGCGCCGGCCCGCCTCCAACCCCGTCCCCTCGATCATCAGGACCGGAGCTTGCTTCCACAGTCCAAGACCGTCGTGCTGATCGTGGCCCAACCGGTCCGGCTTGTCCCAGCACGGTTTCGCCACCAGCGAGCGGCCGGGGATGCCGAACGCGTTCATTTTGTTATCGGCACGCATTGAAACCGCGAATGCGAGGCCATGATGCGCCGCGTGACCGACCAAATGTAGTTCGTCCGCGCCGAAGACCACTCCAGCCCAGTACGCGTGGCGGAGATGATGATCGACGGAGGCGCGGCGAGATTCGGCGTCCAGGTGCGGATAAATGAGTACGGCGGTGCCATTCGCCATCGCGATGACGTCAGTCGATTCCGGTCCATATTTCAATCCGGCGTCGATCAGATCCGCCTCGACATCGATCACTCCGATAACGGTTTCGTGACCGTGGCCGGAGGCGGCGATCAGTAAGATGTCCTCGCCGGCATCTCGCTGTTTCGCGACGGCGTCGATCACCATGCCGGCATGGTGATCGGCCTGCCGCAACACTGTCAGATGTTCCGAAGAGCCGGGTCGGGCGTTGTGCTGAATGTGATCAGGCTCTACGCACCACAGAAGCTCGAAAGCGGGTTTCCGGGTTTCGCTGACTTCGGCGATGAACCGTTCGGTCATTGCGCGGTCGCCCGCGGCGTCCAAGGTCACGCGCAACGGGTCGTCCACGGCCTTCAGACCTGGTCCGGTCGAGATCGCGCGATGATAGACATGGCCGAAACCGTCGGGGTCGTGCGCACGGGCGGCTCCCGGGGGGAAACGTTGTCGAATACGATCACTCCGCCATGGGGGCCGCGCCCGCGTAACGGCCTGTTCGTGTCCAGGCCATGAGCTGATCGGTTCCTCGCCATTCACCTTCAACAAGAGTAAGAAATGCTTATGGCGGATGATCTTTACGAACAGGATGTCCTTTGCTGGTCGGAAACCCAGGCGGACCTGCTGCGCCGTCTCGCACGTGGGGAACGGGTTAACGATATTGATTGGGCCCATGTGGTTGAGGAGATTGAGGACGTGGGGTTGTCCCAACTCCAGGCCGTGCAAAGTCACCTCCGTCTTATGCTGGTGCATCTTTTAAAGATTCACGGATGGCCCGCGGCCGCCGCCCGCCATCATTGGCGTGGCGAAGCCTCGGCGTTTCAGCAGAACGCGGCGCAGCGGTTTACGCCGTCGATGCGCCAGCGAATTGACATCAACCGGCTTTACATCGAGGCGCTGGAACAGCTCGACGGTGAGGAATACGACGAACGTCGATCCCAGCCCGCGCCAGAGATGTGCCCGTTCACGCTTGATGACCTTTTGAATGAACGGCGGCAGGTGTTGGAACGGAGCCTGACTGACCCGATGGTCGAGGGATCAGGTCCGCGCTGAGACGCTCGTCCGACCACGCATCCACGTCCTTATTTCTGCCCCACGGACGGCGAGTGAGCGAAGTCCGCCAGAACCGGCGCAACCCCTGTTTTACCCCCGGCCGCCGTCAAAAAACTCCCGCACTTTCGCGAAAAACCCTTCGTTCTCGGGACTGCCTTTCTTATTGCCGACCGCCTCAGCCTCGAACAATTCCAGCAATTCGCGCTGTTTCGCGCTGAGTTGTTGCGGCGTTTCCACGGCGACCTGGATGAACATGTCGCCGCGCGCGGTGCTGCGTAAAACCGAGAACCCTTTGCCGCGCAGGCGGAACTGATCGCCGGTTTGGGTGCCCGGGGGAATTTTCACCTTCGCCTTGGTGCCATCGACGACCGGGACTTCCACATCGGCACCCAAGGCGGCCTGAGTCATGCGCAGAGGAACACGCATCAGAATATTGGCCTGCTCGCGCTGGAAGAATTCGTGCGCCTTCACCGCGATATGCACGTATAAATCGCCGTTCTGCGTGCCCACGGCGCCCGCCTCGCCCTCGCCTTGCAGGCGGATGCGGGTGCCGTCCTCGACGCCCGCGGGGATGGCGACGGACAGCGAGCGCTCGCGCTGCGTCGTGCCGGCGCCGCGGCAGACGCGGCACGGCTTACGGATCGTCTTGCCGGCGCCGTTACAGGTCGGGCAGGCCCGCTCGATCAGGAAGAAGCCCTGTTGGGCGCGGATCTTTCCCGCGCCCTGACACATCGCGCAGGTTTCGGCCGGCTGGGTTTTGTCTTCGGAACCAGTGCCCGAGCACGCCTCGCAGGCCACCCGCGTCGGCACGCGCAGATCGACCTTGGTGCCCGCGAACGCCTGCGCCAGATCGATTTCCACCGCCTGGCGGATATCGGCGCCGGTGCGTGCCCGCCCGCCGCGGCGTCCCCCGCCCATGAAGTCGCCAAACACCTGGCCGAAAATATCGCCGAGGTCGCTGGTGTTGAAATCGAAGCCGCCCGCCGCGCCGCCGCCACCCTGCTCGAACGCCGCGTGGCCATAGCGGTCATAGGCGCCACGCTTCTGATCGTCGGTCAGCACGCCATAGGCTTCGCTGACATCCTTGAATTTCGCTTCCGCCGCCGCGTCACCGGGATTGCGGTCCGGGTGATACTGCATGGCGAGTTTGCGATAGGCCTTCTTCAGGTCGTCGGCGCTCGCGTCCCTCGCGACGCCCAATGTGGCGTAATAATCTTGTTTTGCCATCTCAAACTCTTTCCGCGGGCCCATGGATCGGTTAGCCCTTGCCTCGATCAGGCAAGGCGGCCGTACAGTCTGTCCACAGTGCCGTGATCGTATCCGGGGTCAAGCCGGGTTTCGCTGTGCCTGAACACAAATCGCGCCCGCTTTCCAGGGAAAGGCGGGCGCGACCGGTCAGCGTGTCAATCCATCGGCGATCAGGCCGATTTCTTCTTTTTGTCGTCGACTTCCTCGAACTCGGCGTCGACCACTTTGTCGTCCTTCGCCGCACCGGCGTGCGGACCGGCGTCACCCGCGCCGGCGGCTCCCCCTGGAGCGCCTTGGGCGGCGGCGGCCTCGGCTTTATACATCGCCTCGCCGATCTTCATCGCGGTCTGGCTCAGCCGTTCACTGGAGGATTTCAGCGCCTCCAGATCCGTCCCTTCCATCGCCGATTTCACGGCGGCGATGGCGGCTTCGGCCTCACCCTTTTCCTGCGCGCCGAGCTTGTCGCCATGCTCGGTCAGGTTCTTTTCGGTCGAGTGGACCAGCCCCTCGGCGTGGTTACGGGCTTCGACCATCTCGCGCCGCTTCTTGTCCGATTCGGCGTTGGCCTCGGCTTCCTTCACCATCCGCTCGATATCGGCGTCATTCAGACCGCCACTGGCCTGGATGCGAATCTGCTGCTCCTTGCCGGTGGCCTTATCCTTGGCCTGGACCGAGACGATGCCGTTGGCGTCAATGTCGAACGTCACCTCGATCTGCGGCACGCCGCGCGGGGCCGGTGGAATGCCCTGCAGGTCGAAATTTCCAAGCAGCTTGTTATCGGCCGCCATCTCCCGCTCGCCCTGCATGACCTTGATGGTCACCGCGCCCTGATTGTCGTCGGCGGTTGAGAAGACCTGGCTTTTCTTGGTCGGGATCGTCGTGTTGCGCTCGATCAGACGGGTGAACACGCCGCCGAGGGTTTCAATGCCCAACGACAAAGGCGTCACATCCAGCAGCAAGACGTCTTTCACGTCGCCCTTCAACACGCCGCCCTGGACCGCGGCGCCGATCGCCACGACCTCATCAGGGTTGACGTTCCGGGCCGGCTCACGGCCGAAGAACTGCTTCACGACGTCGATGACCTTGGGCATCCGGGTCATGCCGCCGACCAGGATCACTTCCTGGATCTCGCTGGCTGTCACGCCGGCGTCTTTCATCGCCGCCTTGCAAGGTTCGAGCGTGCGCGCGACCAGGTCATCGACCAGCGATTCCAGCTTCGCGCGGGACAGTTTCATCACCAGATGCTTGGGCCCGGAGGCGTCGGCGGTGATGAACGGCAGGTTGATCTCGGTTTCCTTGGCCGAAGACAGCTCGATCTTGGCTTTTTCAGCGGCTTCCTTCAGCCGTTGCAGCGCCAGCTTGTCCTTGCGCAGATCGATGCCGGATTCCTTGCGGAACTCCTCGGCCAAGTACTCGATCACGCGCATGTCGAAGTCTTCGCCGCCGAGGAACGTGTCGCCGTTGGTCGACTTCACCTCGAACACGCCGTCGCCGATCTCCAGGATGGACACGTCGAAGGTGCCGCCGCCGAGGTCGTAGACCGCGATCAGGCCCGAGGATTTCTTGTCCATGCCGTAAGCGAGGGCGGCGGCTGTCGGCTCATTGATGATCCGCAGCACTTCCAGACCGGCGATGCGGCCCGCGTCCTTGGTCGCCTGGCGCTGGCTGTCGTTGAAGTAAGCGGGAACGGTGATGACCGCCTGGCTGACCGGCTCACCCAAATAGGCCTCGGCGGTTTCCTTCATCTTCATCAGAACGAAGGCACTGATCTGGCTCGGGGCATATTTCTCGCCGCGCGCCTCGACGAAAGCGTCGCCGTTGTCGCCCTTCACGATGGCGAAGGGCACCATCGCCTTGTCCTTGGCGACGGTCGGATCTTCATAGCGGCGGCCGATCAGGCGCTTGATGGCATACAGGGTGTTGGACGGGTTGGTGACCGCCTGCCGCTTGGCGGATTGGCCCACCAAACGCTCACCACTGTCGGAAAACGCGACCATGCTGGGTGTGGTCCGCGCGCCCTCGGCGTTCTCGATGACCCGAACTTCCTTGCCTTCCATGATGGCGACGCAGGAGTTGGTCGTGCCGAGGTCGATACCTATGACTTTACTCATTGTTGAAAGCTCCGTTCAGCGGGTGCGGCCGGCCCGAAGCACCGGGCGCATCCCCTATGGGGTGGATATGATTGCCATGTATGGGCCCAAAGCGTCCTGGGCAAGGGTCGTTGGTTGGATTTTGTGGCGAAAAAGTCACGCTGTCTCATCGAGGCTGACGCCGGACGCGGGTGCCGGCGCCTTGGCGACGACGACCATGGCGGGCTTGAGCAGCCGGCCATTCAGGGTCCAGCACGCGGTCCAGGCCTGCATGACGACGCCGGGGGCATGGACATCGCTGTCTTGCTCGGCCATCGCCTGATGCAGATTGGGATCGAAGGTCTGTCCGACCGGGTCGGTTTTCTTGATCCCGTTCCGTTCCAGCACGCCTGTGAAGCTGCGCTCGATCCCGGCCAGACCGTCGCGCACCTTCAGGAGGATGTCGGGCTCGCCAGGGGTGGCGGGCGGCAAGGCGTCGATGCCGCGATTGAGGTTCTCCGCCGCCTCGACGATGTCGGTGGCGAATTTCTGCACGGCGTATTGCCGTGCGTCCTCCGCCTCGCGCCGGCCGCGGGCGCGGACGTTCGACGTCTCCGCCTCCGCGCGCATCCAGCGGTCCTTGAAATCGTCGCGCTCGGCTTCCAGGGCGGTGATGCGGGCGGTGGCGGCCTGCATCAACTGCTCGGGGGACAAAGGCGTATTGAGGTTCGCCGCGTCATGGGCGGGGTCGGTGTGGTCGCCCGCCATGTGGTCGCGTGCGCTCGTGTCGCTTGAGTTTGGATCGGTGCTCATAGGCGCTCAGTTAGGGGCGGTCGCGGGCCGAGACAAGGGCTTATGTCATATTCGGCGAAAACCAAGCCCAGATCAGCGATCCCGCTGTCCGGATCCGGAATGAAAACCCGGTGTTTGTTCCTCGGGTGGACGAATGCCGCGAAAGCGGATCAGCAACAGAATATCATACAGGGCTTTGATCGCGCCGCCGATCAGCAGCGGCCAGCCAAAGCTCGAAACGGACAAAACATAGCCCGCGATGATCGACCCGGCGGCCCATGCGAAGGGCTTGGGCACGGCGGTGAGGCTGGCGGCGGCGGGCCGTTCGGCGGGCGTGACCACAGCCATGACGTAGGACTGCCTGGTCGGGACGTCCATCTGCGACAGCGCGCTGCGCGCCATCAGCAGACCGATGGCGATCGGCAGGTCGGGCGCGAAGGGGATCAGCATCAGGAAGACGTTGGACGGCAGATGAGTAAAGACCATCGTGTTGATCAGCCCGATGCGTTTGGCGATCGGCACGGCGATCAAATACGATACGGCCGAGCAAAGGTTGGTCCAGAACAAAATCGCTGACGCGGCCGTCAGCGAAACCTGAAACTTTTGATACAGCCACAGCGCCAGCAGCGATTGCACCAGGAAGCCCGAGCCCAAAGAGTCCATGCTGAACAGCGCCATCAACCCATACACCAGGCGGCGGGATTTCCCGAGCGGCGCGGCCGGTGCCTCGGGCGTGGCCTCGATCGCCGGCGACAACGGCCGGTACAGCGCGACGGATATCAAACCCAGTACGCCGTAGGCCAAAAACATCAGCCGCATCGCCGAGAGCCGGTCCAGACCGGCATGGGCCACCGCCAGATCAGGGAGTGCGGCGGCGAGGACCCCGACCGCCCCCGCGATCGTGCCCACGAGGCTATAGCGCGCAAACAACGCGGTGCGGCGATGCGGCTCGGCGGTTTGCGTCAGCGCGGTCTGTTCCAGCGGCAGGAAGATGCTGGCGTCGCCGGCGGCGGGGTTGATCGTTCCGATGAACGCGATGATCAGCAAGGGCCAGAACGCTGTCGTCGCGGCAAAGCAGAAACCAGTGGCCGCCATCAATCCCGAGGCCGCCAGTAACAGGCCGCGGCGCGAATGGCGGTTGGCGATCAGCCCGACGCCCAACGTGAGCAGCGCCGTGCCGATCAACGTGCTCGCGACGATGGCGCCGATGGCGAAGGCTGTGAACCCGAGCGTCACCAAATAGATCGGCAACAATAACGCGACGTAGCCATCGCCAAACGCCCGGACGGCGCGGGCGGCGAAAATGCGCGGCACATCGGCGCGATCGTTGGACGCCGTGATGTGGGTTAAAAACGGGTCCATGGGGATCACGGTCCTTCCTGAGCCGGACCGTTTCGATCCGGGTCGTGGCGCGGGA